>NZ_JBEYUI010000005.1:0-84902 GCF_040643455.1 Micromonospora sp. NPDC047134 | reverse complement strand
CCAGTCGCCCTTGTCTTCGCCGGGCTTCCAGTCGCCCTTGTCTTCGCCGGGCTTCCAGTCGCCCTTGTCTTCGCCGGGCTTCCAGTCGCCCTTGTCTTCGCCGGGCTTCCAGTCGCCCTTGTCCTCGCCAGGCTTCCAGTCCTTGCCGTTCGAGTCGCCTCGGTCCCACTTGCCGCCGTCGCGGGCCGGCTTAAGCTCGACCTTGCCGGTGACCTTGGACCAGACGAAGGGCTTCTCCTGCTGCTTCTCGCAGATCTCCACCAGCTTGATCTCTTCACCGGGCTTGCCGGCGTGCGGCTTCGCGAAGACCTTGCCCTCGGGCTCATGTGGCGGACCGTCGGCGAACGCGACTCCCGGCGCGAACACCAGCAGGGAGGCACCGCCTAGCGCAGCGCCTGCCACGACCTTCCCGAGCATTTTCTTAGCCATGACCTGTGTCACTCCATCCCTGATTTGTCCTGCGGCCGGTTGCAACCGCGCCAGAACCGACGTTAGACCGGTTCATGACTTATGCAGGGAAAGATTCGTGTTTTCGCATTAGTCCGATAGGTGCGTCCGGTGGCAGGGATCGATCCCGCCGTGCCGGCTTGTCCCCAGGTTGGCCTGGCGTCGCCATTGAGAGGGTGTTCGCGCCGGTAAGGGGCTTGGGCGGTTTGTCCGCTAGACTTCCGAAAGTATCGAGCCATTGCCATGGAAGCGCTCCCATGCAAGAATCGCTCCACGCGGTTAGCGGAGCCACACCGCGCAGCAGGGAGTCGAGGGCACCGGTCAGACCGGACGACCACCCACTGAAACGACCGGGTCAGCCCCCGATCGTCGCACCACCACCACGCCCGTCCGGGTCGGGCGCTCAACAAGAATCCCGTTGGCACCGGCGGCTGTCCCGCGTAGGACGCCCTGGGGCCACGTGCCGGGCCGTACAGCGGATCCGGTCTCGCCCAAGGAGATCAGTGGCATGAACGTGTGGAGAAAACTGTCCGGCCCTCGCCGGGCGGTCGCGCTGGCCGGCGCGAGCGCGCTGGTCGCGGGCGGTTTGGTGACGTTGCCGGTCTCGGCTGCGTACGCGGCGACGCAATGCGACGTGGCCTACACGACCAACGACTGGCCGGGCGGATTCACCGCCAACATCACGATCAGGAACATCGGCGACCCGATCAACGGGTGGACCCTCGGCTTCACCTTCCCCGACGGCAACCAGCGGGTGCAGAACGGCTGGTCGGCCCGGTGGACCCAGTCGGGCCGCAACGTGACCGCCCAGAACGAGTCCTACAACGGGAACCTTTCCACCGGCGGCACCGCCAGCATCGGCTTCAACGGTGCGTGGAGCGGTAGCAACCCGCGTCCGACCTCGTTCACCATCAACGGCGTGACCTGCAACGGCGGCAACCCTCCGCCCACGAGCCCGCCGCCCACGAGCCCGCCGCCCACGAGCCCGCCGCCCACCAGCCCCCCGCCGACCAGCCCTCCGCCGACCAGCCCTCCGCCCACGAGCCCTCCGCCCACGAGCCCGCCGCCCACCAGCCCGCCGCCCCCCGGCACCCGCGTGGACAACCCGTACCTGAACGCCAAGGGCTACGTGAACCCGGAGTGGAAGGCCAAGGCCGAGTCGGTTACCGGTGGTAACCGGGTGTCGAACCTCTCGACCGCCGTCTGGATCGACCGGATCGCGGCGATCGAGGGCACCGAGGACAGCCAGTCCAACGGCCCGATGGGCATCCGGGACCACCTGGACGAGGCCCTGCGGCAGGGTGCGGACTACATCCAGTTCGTGATCTACAACCTCCCCGGCCGCGACTGCGCGGCGCTCGCCTCCAACGGTGAGCTGGGGCCGAACGAGCTGCCCAAGTACAAGGCCGAGTACATCGACCCGATCGCGGCGATCATGCGCGACACGAAGTACAGCAACATCCGGATCATCAACGTCATCGAGGTCGACTCGCTGCCGAACCTGGTGACCAACACCTCGAACAACCCGGGTGGCACGGTCATGTGCGACACGGTGAAGGCCAACGGCGCCTACGTCAACGGTGTCGGCTACGCCCTGGCCACCCTGGGCGCGATCCCGAACGTCTACAACTACGTCGACGCCGGGCACCACGGCTGGCTCGGCTGGGACAGCAACTTCGTCCCGAGCGCCCAGGTCCTGAAGCAGGCCGCGACCGCCTCCGGCAGCACCGTCAACCACGTGCACGGCTTCATCACCAACACCGCGAACTACTCCGCGCTGATCGAGCCGTACGCGAAGATCGATACCCAGATCAACGGGCAGACGGTCCGGCAGGCCAAGTGGATCGACTGGAACTTCTACAACGACGAGCAGAGCTTCGCTCAGGCCTTCCGGCAGGAACTGGTCCGGCAGGGCTTCCCCAGCGACATCGGCATGCTGATCGACACCTCCCGTAACGGCTGGGGCGGCCCGAACCGGCCCACCGCCGCGGGTCCGACGACCAGCGTGGACGCCTTCATCGACGGTGGCCGGGTCGACCGCCGCTTCCACAAGGGCAACTGGTGCAACCAGGCTGGTGCGGGTATGGGCGAGCGGCCGAAGGCCGCGCCGGCGACCGGTATCGACGCGTACGTCTGGATGAAGCCCCCGGGTGAGTCGGACGGCTCCAGCCGCGAGATCCCCAACAACGACGGCAAGGGCTTCGACCGGATGTGCGACCCGACCTACACCGGTAACGACCGCAACGGCAACAGCCGTAGCGGCGCCCTGCCGGACGCCCCGATCGCGGGCGCCTGGTTCCCGGCGCAGTTCGCCGAGCTGATGGCGAACGCCTACCCGCCGTTGTCCTGACGGTCAGGCACACCCGCCGCCAGCGGTAGGTGAGGCACTGCGGCGGCAGGTTACCCGGGCCCCTGGTCCGACCGCACCGGTCGGACCAGGGGCCCACCCCTGTTCCAGCGAGGAATCCCCGCCAAGGGGTGAGGTCAGGGCACGGTCTTCTCGACCGCCGCCCGACCGTTCTCGGCCAGCTCCCGCCGTGCCCGCTCGATGTTCTTCGGGGTGGGTTCCTGCCCCCGGGCCGCCACCAGATCCTCCGGATCCCAGGGTTGTTCCGCCCCCGTGCGGATGTTGTCCTCGGCGGCCCCGGTGCCGGTGCCGGTGGCCCCGGTACCGGCGGCGTACGGATCACCGATGAGCTCGTCGGACGGGTCGTCCCGCCCGCCCGGTTCGGTGAAGGTCGGGGTGTCCGCGTCGGGGCCGCCCCCGGTCATCAGCTGGGGCACCCCGGAGTCGTCATCGACCGCTGCGGCCACCTCGGGGCTCTCCTCAAGCGGTCGTTTCCGCCCACGATCGGTCATCGTCGCCACCTCCCTGTCCGCAGCCGAATCACCTGGCCCCTGCCGGAATACCCGCCAGGTCAGCGGACATGCCGACGGCGGGTGCCCCCACAGGACACCCGCCGTCGGCGGTGGTCTCAGCGACCGAGGACCCGGTCCAGGAAGTCGCGGTACTCGCGCACGGCGACCCGCAGCTGCTCGGTGTCGGTGGCACCGGCCTCCTGCCAGCTGCCGAGCTTCTCCTTGTGCTGGGTCAACGCGGCCGACAGCGCCTGCATGGCCTCGTCGACCAGGGTCTGGGCCTCACCGGCGGCCCCCCGGGGGTCGTCGACGAAACGCAGCTGGACATCGCGCCAGCGGTCCCGGAATCCCTGGGCCGTACTGTCGTCGAACAGGGTCGCCGCCCCCGCCGGTACGGCGGCGGTGGCACCGTTCGACCCGGCGGTCTCGGTGGTCTGGGTGTCCGGGTCGACCATCGCCGAGGTGGCGCTGCCGTAACCGGCCCCGCCGGCCGCCGCCGCCTTGGTGTCGGTCCCGGGCAGGGTGGACCGGTCCGAGTCCTCGTCGTCGGCGCGGTGGCTGCCCGCGTCGCGGTTGACGTCCTCGGCCTCCCGCACCTCGGCGGGGTCCACCTCGTCGTGCCGTCCGTCGAACTCGGCCGTGGGGTCGGCCCGCAGCCCCTCGCCCGTACCGTCGGCGGCACCGTCGCCCGGTCGGGCGGTGCGCTCCGCGCGCGGGTCGGGCTGGTCCTGCGGAAGCGGGCTGGCCAGCGCGGAGGCGGCCACCGCCCCGCCGACCGTGGTCGCGCCGAAGGCCGACGGCACCGGGCCCGGCTCGTGGAACTCGGCCTGCTCGTCGTCGCCCGGTCGGCCGTCCCACGGTCGGTTCCGGTCGGTTTCGGACTCCGCGCGGACGGAACGCTCGTCCGTACCGTCGAACTCGTTCGTGCCGTCGATGTCGTCCCTGCGGTCGAAATCGTCCGTCGCCTGGTCGTCGGGGACCGGCACCGGAGCCGACCGTACGGTCTCGGGGTGGTCGTTGTTCAGCTGCTGTTCTTGCTGCCGCATGGTGGTCTCCTCAGCGGTTGGTGGCGTCGTGGGCGGCGTCAGGCTGGCGCTGTTCCGGCGTCCTAGAGGCCAGTTCCTCACCGAGCAGGTCGGCGAAGAGGGCGCGGTAGTGGACGAGGGCCTGGCGGAGGTCCTCCGTGCCGGCCTCGCCCCGGCTGTTGCGCAGGTGGATCTCGTGGGCGTCCCGGTAGTGGCTCAGGGTGCGGGCGTGCTCGACGGACAGGTGCGCGATCTGGTCGGAGAAGTCACCCGTGGGGTAGCCCCGTTCGGCGATCAGCCGGGTGACCAGTTCGTCGGCCTGTCCGACGGTCTCGGCGGGGGAGTCGACGAAACGGACCTGAAGCTCCTCCCAGGCCTCGGCGTACCGGGCCCGGGCGGCCGGGTCCAGGGGGACCAGCTCGAGTTCGGCGTGCCGGCGCTCGCGCTCGCGCAACTCCCGCTCGGCGGCGCTACGACTGTCCTGTTCGGCGATGACATGGTCGTACTCGGGGCCGAAGCGCTGCCGGAGGGCGCGGCGGCGGCTGGCCACCACCAGGGCCGCGACGACGGCGGCGACGACCAGGATGACGAGGACGGTGACGACTATCTGCGTGGGCGACATGGCTCCTCCTTCGCCTGCAGGTATTCCCTCCGTCCACTGATCGCCAATCCCGTTCCGGAGCACTTTCCTCGCCCAGGTTGCCCATTGCCGGTCCCGGTGCCGTCGGCGCGGGCCTGCACGGAAGACCGGTTCGCACGGATTCGGGCGCAATGGGGGTCAACCGAACGTTCGTCAACGTACCGGTCGTCTCGACGGACGGTAGTGCGGCGAGCGCGGATTACGTATCCTGCCCAAGGCGCCCGAGCCGGCGCCCCGGGGGACAACTGGGGTGCATCCGGCAAAGGTGCTGCCCGGCCGTGCCGGAGCCCCTCCAGCCACCCTTCCGGGCGAGGTCCGATTGAACACCCGCGACTGGCCGATCCGCTCCAAGCTGACCGCCCTGGTCGTCGTGCCGGTGACCGCCCTGCTGGCCTTGTGGATCTTCGCCACCACCCTCACCTTCGGACCGGCCCTCGACCTGTTGTCCGCCCGGACCCTGCTCTACGACCTGGGGCGGCCCGGCGAGACCGTGGTGGCCGAGTTGCAGCGCGAGCGGCGGCTGTCCGTGGTGCACCTGGCATCCTCCCGGGCGGACTGCGCCAAGCAGTCGGCCGGGTGCGTGGTGCCGGCCCTGGGCGAGCAGCGGGACCGTACCGACGTCGCGGTGGAGCAACTGCGCCGCCGGGTGGCCGGAGAGAAGTTCCGAGAGGCCGCCGGTGAGTTGCTCGAAGCCCGACTGGACCGGTTGCTCGACAGGTTGGCGGGGCTGCCGGCGGGACGGGCGGCGATCGACCGCCGGGAGTTGGACCGGATCGGCGCGGTAGGCCTCTACAGCGACCTGGTCTCGGCCGCCTTCCACACCTTCGAGGCGTTGGCGAACCTGCCCGACCAGAATCTCAACCGGGAGGCGCGGGCCCTGACGGACCTGGGCCGCTCCCGGGAGCTGCTCGGGCAGACCGATGCCCTGCTGGCCGGGGCTTTGGCCGCCGGGGGCTTCGCCAAGGGCGAGCACACCATGCTCGTGCAGAGCATCGGTAACCAGTGGTTTCTCATCCAGTCGGCGGTCGCCGACCTGCCCGGCCCGGAACAGGCCGCCTACCAGCGGCTGGCGGAGCAGGAGGGGTTCGGTCGGCTGCGCGCGATGCAGGACGAGCTGATCGCCGCCGGTCCGACGGGCCGGATCACGGTCGACGCGCGGGCCTGGCAGTCCGGCTACGACACCGTGCAGCAGTCGCTGCGGGACTTCGAGCTGACCCAGGCCGACGGGCTGGCCGACCGGTCGGTGCCGATGGCGGTGAGCATCCTGGCCCGGCTGGCCGGCGCCGGGGTGCTGGGCCTGATCGCCGTGGTGGTGTCCCTGGTGGTGGCCGTGCGGGTAGGCCGGTCACTGGCCCGGCGGCTGACCCTGATGCGCGGGCGGCTGACGGAGACCGCGGAGAAGGGCCTGCCGGAGGTGGTGGACCGACTGCGCCGGGGTGAACAGGTCGATGTCGACCGGGAGGCACCGGTGGTCGACGAGGGCACCGACGAGATCGGGCAGGTGGCCCAGGCCTTCACGGAGGTGCAGAAGGCCGCCATCCGGGCCGCCCAGGTCGAGGTCACCCTGCGCCGTGGGCTCAACGAGGTCTTCCTGAACATCGCCCGCCGCAGCCAGGGCCTGGTGCACCGGCAGATCGCCCTGCTGGACCGGCTGGAACGCGACGCGGAGGATCCGGACCATCTGGCCGAACTGTTCCGGGTCGACCACCTGGCCACCCGGCTACGCCGGCACGCGGAGGATCTGGTCATCCTGGCCGGGGCCATCCCGGGGCGCGGCTGGCGTGAGCCGGTGGCCATGGTGGACCTGATCCGGGGGGCGATCTCCGAGGTCGAGTCGTACGACCGGGTCGAGATCACCTCCTTGCAGTCCGCCGGTACGGCGGGGCGGGTGGTCGGGGACATCATCCACCTGCTCGCCGAGCTGATCGAGAACGCGACCACCTTCTCCCCGCCGCAGTCGCGGGTGACGGTCTCCGGTGAACACGTTTCACACGGGTACGCCCTGTCCGTCTCCGACCAGGGCCTGGGCATGACCGCGGCGGCCATCGAGGAGGCCAACCGCAAGCTGGCCCGGGCGCCGGAGTTCGACCCGGCCGAGACCGCCCGCCTCGGCCTGTTCGTGGTGGCCCGGCTGGCCGGTCGGCACGGCATCCGGGTGCGGCTGCGCCGGTCGGAGGGCGCCGGGATGACCGCAGTGGTGTTGATCCCCGCCGACCTGATCACCACCGAGCCCTCGCCGCTGCCCGCCCTGGACGCCGCGAACAGCGGCGACGAGGGCGCCATGGAGCAGCGCCGGCTGGCGCGGGCCAGCCGACTGACCACCGTGCCCCGACCCCGCAGCCGAACGGCTGCGACCTCGGAGGACTCCCGCTCGCCGGCCGCGGAGAGCCGGGGCGGGCCGCGCCAGGCCTCGACCGTGGGGCCGGCCGAGTCCGACGGGCTGCCCCGGCGGATCCGGCGACGTCCGCCGGCCGGAGCCACGACCGGCCCCGGCGCCGAGCCGACGAAGGCCACGGCCGAGGAGGTCTCCGCAACCACGGCCGCACCCCCGCCCGGCACGGACCAGGCCTCCGCCGGGGTGAACTCACCCACCGTGCAACTGCCCGCGCTGGCCCAGCGACCGGCCGACCGGCGGCCGTCGGTGACGGCACCCCACGGCAGCACCGCCCGGGTGGGCGAGCCGACGCCGCGCAGCCCGCAGGAGGCGCGGCGGTTCATGTCCGCCTTGCAGTCCGGCACCGCTCGGGGCCGGCAGGCCGCCGCCGGTACGGCCGAGGGGCGACCGGCCCCGGCCGCCGGGGAGGCGGGAGGGGGCGCCCAGCCCCGATCGGACCAGATCGCCGCCACCCGCCGGGAATCGACCACCGAGGAGGCTGGACCGTCGACCGGCGGACCGGTCACCGTGCAATCCCCGACCGTTACTGAGAGGGACGCCTGATGCAATCGACGAGGCAGAGTGCCAATCTCGACTGGTTGCTCGACGATCTGGTGGAGCGACTGCCCGCCGCGCGGCGGGCAGTGGTGCTCTCGGCGGATGGGCTGCTGCTCGGCTCCTCCGCCGAACTGGACCGTGCCGACGCCGAACATCTGTGTGCCCTGGCCTCCGGGCTGGCCAGCCTGGCGCGGGGTGCCAGCCGACAGTTGGGCGGTGGGCCGGTGCGGCAGACGGTGGTGGAGATGGAGTCGGCGTACCTGTTCGTGACCGCCGCCGGACAGGGCGCCTGCCTGGCGGTGGCCAGCGACACGGACGCGGACATCGGCCTGGTGGCGTACGAGATGGCCATGCTGGTGACCAGGGTGGGGGAGAACCTCCAGGCACCGGTGCGGGCGTCGATGGGTGCCGCCGATGCGGACTGAGTTGTCCGGGCACCGGCACGAGTGGCTTGACGGGGATGCCGGGCCGGTGGTCCGGCCGTACACCCTGACCGGTGGCCGGGTGCGCTCCTGCGCGGACGGATTCGACCTGGTCGCGTACGTGTTGGCGAAGCCGAACCCGGATCTGGGGGCGTTCCCGGAACTGCATCCCGAGCACCGGCTGTTGGTGGCCCTGGCGGGCCGGGGCACCCCGGTGGTGGAACTCGCCGCCGACCTTGACCTGGCGGTGGGTGTGGTCCGGGTACTGCTCGGTGATCTGCTGTCCCGGGGACTGGTCGCCGTGCAACAGCCGCCGCGCGCCACGTACCTGCCCGACAACAACATCCTCAAGGCGGTGGTGGATGGACTCCGTGCGCTATGACGCCGATTATCGGGACCCCCGGGTCCCCCTGGCGTTGAAGATCCTCATCGCCGGTGGCTTCGGCGCCGGCAAGACGACCCTGGTCAGCGCGCTGAGTGAGGTGCGGCCGCTGCAGACCGAGGAGATCCTGACCGGGGCCGGCATCGACACCGACGACATCTCCGGGGTGGAGGGCAAGTCGACGACCACGGTGGCGATGGACTTCGGGCGGATCACCATCAACGAGGACCTCCAGCTGTACCTGTTCGGTACCCCGGGGCAGGACCGCTTCCGGTTCCTCTGGGACGAGTTGGCCTTCGGGGCGTTGGGGGCGGTGGTGCTCGCCGACACCCGGCGACTGGCCGACTGCTTCCCCTCGATCGACTACTTCGAGCAGCGGGGGGTGCCGTTCGTCGTCGGGGTCAACTGCTTCGACGGCTCGCAGCGGTTCAGCCTGGAGGCCGTACGCCGAGCCCTGGACCTGGACCCGGAGGTGCCGATGGTGCTCTGCGACGCCCGGGACCGGCAGTCCGGCAAGGCTGTGCTGATCTCCCTGGTCGAGCACGTGGCCCGGCAGCGGGGCGAACCGGTGCCGGCGGCCTGACCCGGCGAAGGCCGGCGGCGGCAGGTCTAACCGCCGGTGTCGGGGGGAAGGGTTCTGATGGGACCTAGGCAGTTCGGCGGAGAGGTGGCACCTGGTGGCAGGTCGAGGCGAGATCGTTCACATCGGCGGGTACACGGCGCACAGCGGCGGGCGGGGCACCGGGATCGTCGCCGCCTCGCGTGACCCGGAAACCGGCGAGCTGACCTCCCTGGGCACGGTCGCGGTCACCGCCTCGCCGTCGTTTCTCACCCGCCATCCCACCCGGCCCGTGCTGTACGCGGTCAACGAGCTGCCCGAGGGCACGATCAGCGCCTGGCGGGTGGGGCCCGAGGGGGACCTGACCGCGATCGGCTCGTGGGCCACCGGCGGAGCCGATCCCTGCCACCTGGCGGTGGCGCCGGAGGGTCGGAACCTGCTCGTGGCCAACTACGGCGGCGGGAGCGTGACGGTCTTCCCGCTGGACCCCGAGGGGGTGCCGGGCGACCGTAGTGACCTGGTGCAGCACACCGGCCACGGCCCGAACCCCGAGCGCCAGGAGGGGCCGCACGCGCACATGGTCGCCCCCGGGGCCGAGGGCCGACCGATCCTCGCGGTGGATCTCGGCACGGACTCCATCTACCGGTACGACCTCGACCCGGCCTCCGGGCGGCTGGTCCCCCGGGCACCCCGGGTGCGTACCCCCGCCGGGGCCGGCCCCCGGCACCTGGCCCGGCATCCCGACGGCCGGCGTTGCTACGTCTGCGGGGAGCTGGACGGCTCGGTGCTGGCCTACGAGCTGACCGAGGAGGGCGGGTGGCACCAGTCGGGGCGGGTCGAGGCCAGCGAACGGGCCGGGCACGTCCAACCGTCGGAGATCGCGGTGGACGCCGAGGGGCGCTTCCTCTACCTGGCCAACCGGGGGGTAGGCACCATCGCCGTCTTCGCGCTGGGGTCTGGGCTGCCGAAACTGGTCGAGGAGGTGGCTACCGGCGGCGAGTGGCCCCGGCATTTCGCGATGGTCGGGGACCATCTGTATGTCGCCGACGAGCGGGCGGACATGGTGCGTACCTTCCGGATCGACCGGGAGAGCGGGGTGCCGGTGGCGGTCGGGGAGCCGCTGACGATTCCCAGCCCTACTTGCGTTCTGCCCTGATCGTGGGTGTTGGACATTGATGAATCCACATTGTGCCGTTGGGTCATCACTCAGAGTTACTAAATCACGGTAAACTGTTTCTCCTCTGTAACTTTCGTCCGAACGGCCATGGCAGTCCCATGGTCAGGTCCGGAAGATGGTCAGCGTGTCAGCAGGCCGCCATCGCATGCGTTCAGGTTTCCACGGCGCCGCCGCCGCAGCCGCGGTCGGCGTGCTCGTCGTCACCGCCGGTGGGTGGGTGGGCTATCGGCAGCTTGCCGGCCCGGACTGCGCTGGCAAGATCGAACTGTCCGTGGCGGTCTCGACCGAACTCGCACCCGCTGTCGACGCGGCGGCCACCGAGTGGGAGCAGAACGGCGCCGCGGTCGACGGGACCTGCATCGACGTGACCGTGGCGGCGGCCGACGCGGTAGAGGTCGCCGCGGTGGTGGCGGCCAAGCACGGGGCCACCCTGGCCGGGGTCGGTCAGGCCAGCGGCACGGCGGTCAGCCCGGACGTCTGGATCCCGGACTCCTCCACCTGGTTGCTGCGGCTGCAGACCGGCGGCGCGGCCGCCTTCGCACCGGGCAACGGTGCCTCCGTCGCCAGCAGCCCGGTGGTGGTCGCCATGCCGGAACCGACCGCCGAGCGGTTGGGCTGGCCGCAGGAGGAAATCGGCTGGACCGAGCTGCTGACCCGGGTCAACAGCGACCGGCCGTTGAAGACCGGCATCGTCGAGCCGACCCGCGACGCCGCCGGCCTGTCCGGACTGCTGTCGCTGATGACGGCGGCCTCCTCCGCCGGGGGTGCGACCGCCGAGCAGGACCGCATCGGCGCCCTGCGGGCGCTGGCCTCCGGTGCCTCGGCCCTGCGCCAGGACCTGCTGGCCAAGTTCCCCACCGCCCCGGACGCCACCACCCTGGCCAGTGCCCTCGGGGCGGCGGCACTGTCCGAAGAGAACGTCATCCGGTACAACGCCAAGAAGCCGCCGGTGCCGCTGGCGGCGCTGTACCTGAAGCCGTCGCCGCTGCCGCTGGATTACCCGTACGCGGTGCTGCCGGGCATCGAACCGGCCAAGGCCTCCGCCGCGCGGGTGCTGTTCGAGGTGCTGACCACCCCCTCGTTCAAGGACCGGCTGGCCGCCCAGGGGCTGCGTGGGCCGGACGGCAACTGGGGCAGTGGCTTCCAGCCCCCGCAGGGCGCACCCAGCCCGGCCAGCGGTGACTCCTCCGCCGCGCCGCCTCCCCAGGGCGGCATCGCCGCCGGTGGCCTGGCCCCGGACGCGGTGGAGCGGGCCGTCTCCAGTTGGTCCATCGCCACCCTCTCCGGCCGGATGCTCTGCATCATCGACGTCTCCGGCTCGATGAAGAAGGCCGTGCCGACCGCCAACGGCGCCACCCGCCAGCAGGTCACCGCAGAAGCCGCCCGGCGGGGCCTGAACCTGTTCGACGATTCCTGGTCGATCGGTCTGTGGGTCTTCTCCACCAACCTGGACGGGGCGCGTGACTACCGGGAGGTCGTGCCGACCGGCCCGCTGTCCCGGCAGCGCAGCTCCCTGGAGCGCAGCCTGGACACGATCACCTCCTCCAGCGGCGACACCGGCCTGTACGACACCCTGCTGGCCGCGTACCAGAACGTGCAGCAGAACTGGGAACCGGGCAAGGTCAACTCGATCGTCCTCTTCACCGACGGCAAGAACGAGGACGCCGACGGCGTCTCGCAGCGGCAACTGCTCGCCGAGCTGAAGCGGATCAAGGACCCGGACCAGCCGATCCAGGTGATCATCATCGGCATCGGCACGGAGGTCAGCAAGGCGGAGCTGGACACCATCGCGCAGAGCGCCGGTGGGGGTGCCTTCATCGCCGCGGACCCGACTAAGATCGGGGACATCTTCCTACGAGCCATCGCCCTGCGGAAGGCGCCTGCCTAAGTCGTGCCTCAGTAAGAACCGTGGTGGAAGGTTGAATCCTATACCACAGACCAATTACGGCTGGTTTGCTGGGGCTGCTAGTGACGGCAATACGTCCGAAGCAATTGCTCGGCATAGTTCTCAGGAGAGGATGTCGTCGTGCACCGGCAGTTCCGGCTTACCGTCGAGCTGGAGCCGTGCCGTCGGCGAGCGAAGTGGGAGGGCTGGTGACCTCGGCGACGCTGTTGACCCCGGCCAGATCTTCAACACACCCTGACGGTACGTCGTCATCGAGCAGTTCGCTGCGCGGTGGGCAGCGGGCGTACGTGCGAACCCTGGTGGTGCTGGACGCCACCGTCCTCACCCTGGCCGTGCTCGCCGGCTACGCGGCCCGCTTCGGTGAGGCCGCCCCACGGGGCACCCACGTGCCCTACGTCCTGGTGGCTCCCGCCCTCGTCCTGGCCTGGTTGCTGTCGCTGAAGGCGATGCGCTGCTACGACGACCGGGTGATCGGCTACGGCGCGGACGAGTACCGGCGGGTCAGCATGGCCAGCCTCCGCCTGGCCGGGGCGGTCGCCATCGCCGGTTACATCGCCGACGTCGGGGTGTCCCGGGGCTTCCTGGCGATCTCGTTCGCGGTCGGGCTGGTCGGCCTTGAGCTGGCCCGGTTCGCCGCCCGCAAGCGCCTGCACCGGGCCCGCTCGACCGGGGCCGGCTGGTCCCGCCGGGTGCTGGTGGTCGGCGACACCGCGCACGTACTGGAACTGGTGCACACCCTGCGCCGGGAACCGTACGCCGGTTATCAGGTGGTCGGTGCCTGCATCCCGGACGCCCTGCTGGCACCGGTGGCCCAGCGACTCGGCGACGTGCCCGTGGTCGGCTCCTTCCGGGGCATCCCGGAGGCCGCCGCCGCGATCGGCGCGGACACGGTCGCCGTCACCGCCAGCGGGGAACTCACCGCCGCCCGCCTGCGTCGGCTGGGTTGGCAGTTGGAGGGCACCGGAATCGACCTGGTGCTGGCCCCGGCGTTGACCGATGTCGCCGGCCCGCGCATCCACACCCGCCCGGTGGCCGGCCTGCCGCTGATCCACGTGGAGGCCCCGGAGTTCCGGGGCACCCGCAAGCTGGTCAAGGGTTTCGTCGACCGGTCCATCTCGCTGGTGGCGGTGGCTCTGCTGTTGCCCCTGCTGGTGTTCATCGCTCTGGCCATCAAGCTGGACAGCCGGGGGCCGGTGCTGTTCCGGCAGACCCGGGTCGGGCAGGGGGGCGAGGAGTTCGGGGTCTTCAAGTTCCGGACCATGGTGGTCAACGCCGACGTCCTGCTGGCCGAGCTGGCCGCGCGCAACGAGACCGACGGCCTGATGTTCAAGATGCGCGACGACCCCCGGGTGACCCGGGTCGGGCGGCTGCTGCGCAAGTGGTCGCTGGACGAGCTGCCGCAACTGGTCAATGTGCTGCTGGGGCAGATGAGTCTGGTCGGGCCGCGTCCTCCGCTGCCCTCCGAGGTGGCCCGCTACGACGGCGATGTGGCCCGCCGACTGCTGGTCAAGCCCGGCATGACCGGTCTCTGGCAGGTCAGCGGCCGGTCGGATCTGAGTTGGGAGGACGGCATCCGGCTGGATCTCTACTACGTGGAGAACTGGTCGCTGGCGGCCGACCTGACGATCCTGTGGAAGACCTTCGGCGCGGTGGTCAACAGCCGGGGCGCCTACTGAGCCGTGGCGCTCACGGCTGAGGTCCGTACCAGTCCAGGCAGACGATCACCGCGTCGTCGGTGAGATCGGCCGAGACGAAGGCCCGCAGGTCCCCCAGGAGGGCCCGGACCGCGTCCAGCGGGCTCATCGGGGCGGTACGACGCAGCATCCGATCCAGCGCGCTCTGCCCGTAACGGACCTCCTGCCCGGTGGCGTCGAGCACCCCGTCGCTGATCATGAAGAGGCGGTCACCGGGCTCCAGTTGGAGGTGCTGCTCGCGATAGTGCGACCCCTCGAACATGCCCAGCGGGAACTGCTCCTCCAACGACTGCACCCTGACCTCGCCGGCCCGGAGCAGGACGAGCCGGGGAGAGCCCGCGTCGACCGCGGTGAGCAGTCCACTGTGCAGATCCACCTCGATCAGCAGGGTGGCCAGGTACTGCTCGCCCCGGTGCAGGGCGTAGATCGCCTGGTCGGCCAGGGCGGCCTGATCGGCCAGGGAGATGCCGGCCCGGCGGGCGTTGCGCAGGGCGCAGGTGGCCAGGGTGGTGAGCATCGAGGCGGCGACCCCCGAGCCCATGCCGTTGATGGTGGCGGTCCACACCCGGTCGCCGTCGTCGGACCAGTCGAAGCTGTCCCCGCGCACCGCGTACGCCGGTTCCAACTGCCCGGCCAGGCTGAAGGAGGGCCGGATCCGGCTGCGGCCCGGCAGCAGTTCCCACTGCATCTCGGCGGCGAGGGTGAGCCGCCGGGTACGCCGGGCGATGCGGTAGACGTCCGTGCCGGGGTCCACCGCGGTCAGCTCGTGAGCCAGGGCGGTGCCGATCTCGGCCAGCTCCGGCAGCAGGCTCTCGCCCGCGACCGGCCGCACCCGCAGCACGCCACGCCGTTCGCCGCGCATGCTGACCGGCAGATAGGCCGTGCCCTCGACGTACATCGGGCTCTGGTGGTCGAAGCACCGCCAGGCCGGGTGGCCCGGTTCGGTCACCGCCTCCCCGGCGGTGAGTGGCAGCAGGGCGGCCAGCCGGTAGTCGACCTGGAGCAGGTCGACCTCCACCATGCCGTACCGCTGGTCGAGCAGCTCTCTGATCCGGCTCAGCAGGAGATCCGCGGGGGCGGCGGTGAGCACGGTGCGGGCTTGATCGACCGGATCGCTCATGGGGCATCTCCTTGATCACAAGCCCATCGACCGACAGAATCGGAGTACGCTCAGGCGCACGATGGCGGAACTGCATGGTTTTCCAGGATCCGAGATGAGTATGGCTGCCGAGGTGGATGTCGCGGCGGGCGCCCTGCTGACCGTCTGGGACGGTGCCCGGGAGCGCACAGCGAACCGCATCTCCACCGCCCAGCTTCGTGCCGTGATGCTCGTCGAGCGGCAGGACGGGATCAACCTTCGCCGGCTGGCGGCCGGGTTGGACATGTTACTTTCCTCGGCCAGTCGGCTCTGCGACCGGCTGGTCGCCGCCGGGATGCTGGAGCGTGAGCCCGGCCGGGCGGACCGGCGGGAGATCTCCCTGCACCTGACCGCCGAGGCCCGCAGCCTCCTGACCGAGCTGCGCGAGGACCGTCGGCAGCACCTGGCCGCGATCCTGGGCGACATGACCCCGGAGGGGCGTACGGCCCTGCTGCGAGGTCTCCAGGAGTTCGACGAGGTGGCCCGGGCGCGGGTGGTCCGGCCGGTGTCCTCGCTGGTGCCGCAGCCGGAGGAGCCGGGCTCCGCGCACTGCGGGGAGGTCCGCGAGGTCGTCGACACTCCGCTGAGCTGGTCGAACGGGGACACCCCGGTCTCCCGTACGGCCTGACGCCACCGCTGCTCGCGCGGCCTGACCCGGCCTGGCCGGGGGTCAGTCGGGCTTTCGGGGGGTCACCGCCAGCATCGCCACGTCGTCGTGCCGTTGCCCGGCGGACCATTCGTCGACCATGCGCAGCACCCGCTCGACCAGGGCGCTGGGCGGCAGCCCGGCACCGGAGGCGAGGGCCTGGTGCAGCCGTCGCTCGCCGAACATCTCCGCACCGTGCGGCCCGCCGCGCGCCTCGGTGACCCCGTCGGTGTGGGTGAACAGCACCGCACCGGGCGGCAGCCGCAGGTCGACCTCGGTGAACCGGGCCTCCGGCAGGGCCCCCACCGGCATTCCACCCACCGGTACCCGGGTCACCGTGCCGTCGGGGTCGACCACCAGGGGCGCCGGATGCCCGCCCCCGGCGACCCGGACCCGCAGACCGCCCTCGGGATCCTGGCTCAGGCTGCCCAGCAGCAGGGTGGTGAACTGGCTGCGTCGGGCGGCGTCCGGCATGTCCAGCAGGGCCCGGTCGAGCAGCCGCAGCAGCTTCAACGGCTGCTGTTCCACCAGCCGCAGGGTCTGCAGGGACTGCCGTACCCGGCCGGTCAGCACGGCCGCGCCGACCCCCTTGCCGCAGACGTCGCCCAGGGCGAACAACACCCCGCCCTCGGAGGGTAGGAGGTCGTAGAAGTCGCCACCGATCCGCAGGCTGTCCCCGGCGGCACGGTAACCCCCCGCGACCTCCATCCCGGCCACCCGGGGCAGCTCCGGCGGCAGCAGGCTGTTCTGCAGCACCCGGGCCAGGTGGGCCTGCTCGTCGTACAACTCGGCCATGGTCAGGGCGGCGCCCGCCCGGGCGGCGAACTCACGGGCCAGCTCGACATCCCGGGGGTCGAAGCCGGTACGCCCGGGGTGTCGCAGCAGCACCAGGGCCCCGACCGTCCGGCCGGCCCCCGGCATCGGGCTGACCAGCAGGGTCGCCTCCCGGTCGAGGTCGGCGGCGAAGACCGGGTCCAGGTCCTGCTGCGCCGCCACCGACCAGGGGCCGGGCGCTGGGCATCCGCCGTCCAGGGCCTCGGCGAGCCCGGGTAGGGCCGCGGTCAGACTCCAGTCGGACTCCCCGGCCACCGGACCGGGCTGCCCCTCGGCGTAGCGGACCCAGTGCGGCCGTTGCTCGGCGGGAACGGGCGGCAGGTGCACGACCAGGGCCAGGTCGGCCAGGTAGGGCACCGGGAGGGTGGCGGCGGCCCGCAGCGCCTGGTCGCGGTGCAGGGCCAGGCCCAGGCGTCGACCCGCGTCGGCGAGGAAGGCGGTACGGCGGCGTTCGGCTAGCAGCGCCTGGCTGCCGGCCCACTCCTCGGTGACGTCACGTACGTACCAGACCCAGCGGCCGGCGGGCAGGGCCCGGCGTACCCCGCGAAGGCGTCGGCCGCGGTGTTCCCCCTCGAACTGGGGGTGCCCGGCGGCGGTCGCGGTCGCCAGTGCCGGCACCGCGCAGGTGGCCAGATCGGTGCCCGGGCCCACCTCGGGCAGCAGTCTCCGGGTGGCCGCGTTGGCGGTGCCGACCAGCCCGTCGCCGTCGACGGTCAGCATCGCCTCGGCCAGTCCGTCAAGGAGTTCACCGGCCAGGTCCAGGGATTCGGCCGACTCCGGTCGGTCCGATCTGCCCTGGCCGGCCTCGTCACGGCGGGCGGGGCCGGCGACTCGGCCCTCACGAGTGCTGGTCATTCCGGCTCGCGGTGCGCCCTGCGCTGTCGGGATGTGCGCATGCCGGTGGTGTCGCTCCTCCGGGTCACGGTCATGGTTGCCTGGGGGCAAGCGTACCGAAGTGCCCCCGGGACCCGCCTGGACGCAAGGGCGGCGGTAGGGCTACAGCCGGGCCAACCAGGCCACCGGCCGGGCGATGATCCGGCGCACCACCGAACCGGCCGCGCCGACGACGGCGGCCGTGGCCCCGAGGGTCGCCGGCCGGACGGTCACCGGGGACCAGGCCGCGGTCAGCACCCGGCGGTCGATCTCCGCGAGCATCGGCGGGCGCAGCCAGGGAGCCAGGGGGGCGTAGCCGCCGCCGAGCACCACCGTGTCCAGGTCCAGCAGGTTGACCACACTGGACACGGTCACCCCGAGGGCCGTCCCGGCCTCGTGCAGGGCTCGCAGCACCTGCGCGTCGCCCGCCTCGGCCAGCTCGGTCAGCCGGTTCGGGGCGGTGTCGGCCGGCAGGTCCGCCCCGGCCAGGCCGGCCGCCGCGAGGATCGACTCCTGGCCGGCGTACTGCTCCAGGCAGCCCCGGCCCCCGCACCGGCAGGCGGGCCCGTCCGGGCGTACCGGGATGTGGCCGATCTCCCCGCTCCAACCCCGGGCCCCCCGGTACAGGGCACCGTCGAGCACGATGCCGGCGCCGATGCCGACCTCACCGGAGATGTGCAGGAAGCTGCCCGGACCGGCGCCGGCGTGCAACTCGCTCAGCGCGGCCAGGTTGGCCTCGTTGTCCACCACCAGCGGCGGCACCCCGTCGATCATCTCGGTCAGCGGGGGATGCCCGGCCAGCAGTTCGGGCACCGGCACGTCACGCCAGCCCAGGTTGGGGGCCAGGCGGACCAGCCCGGCGTCGTCGACCAGACCGGGCACCCCCAGGGCGGCGCCGGCCAGGATGAGGCCCTGCGCCTCGGCGGCGGCCCGGGCCTCGGTGGCCAGCCGCACCAGCCGGCTCAGTGCGTCGGCGGGGGAGATCGGCCGCAGATCGGCGCGGTGCACGCTGTGGTGCCGGACCTCGCCGGTGAGGTCCACGACGCAGGCGGCCAGATAGTCGACATTGACCTCCAGCCCCAACCCGGCCGGGCCGTCACCGGCCAGCACCAGACCACGAGCCGGTCGGCCGGCCCCGGTACGCGGCTGGGGCTCCGCCTCGGTGACCAGTCGCCCGGCGACCAGGTCCTCCACCACGGCGGAGACCGTGGCCCGGGTCAGGCCGGTCTCGGCCGCCAGCGAGGCCCGTGAGGGGGGTCGGGGGGCGGCGGCGATCCGGCCGAGCACGAGGGCCAGGTTCAGTTCGCGGAGGCTGCCCTGGCGCACCGCGCCGGCCGGGGCTGCGGAGGGGATCACCTCTTGACACTGCCACATCACCACCATTTAATTCAACCACTGAACAAATAGCGGACGACACCACCGGAGGTCTGTCATGGCACCCCGTCCCACCCCCGCCGACAAGTTCTCCTTCGGGCTCTGGACGGTCGGTTGGCAGGGCCGCGACCCGTTCGGCCACGCCACCCGTACCGCCATCGATCCGGTGGAGTCGGTGCACCGGCTCGCCGAGCTGGGCGCGTACGGGGTGACCTTCCACGACGACGACCTCATCCCCTTCGGTTCGGACGCGGCCACCCGCGACGCCCAGATCGCCCGGTTCCGCAAGGCCCTGGACGAGACCGGCCTGGTGGTGCCGATGGTCACCACGGACCTCTTCCAGCAGCCGGTCTTCAAGGACGGCGGGTTCACCAGCAACGACCGTGAGGTGCGGCGGTACGCCCTGCGCAAGGTGCTGCGCAACATCGACCTGGCCGCCGAACTGGGCGCCAAGACCTTCGTCATGTGGGGCGGCCGGGAAGGTGGCGAGTACGACGTCGCCAAGGACGTCCAGGCGGCCCTGGAGCGCTACCGCGAGGCGGTCGACCTGCTCTGCCAGTACGTCATCGACCGGGGCTACGACCTGCGCTTCGCCCTGGAGCCCAAGCCGAACGAGCCGCGCGGCGACATCCTGCTGCCCACGGTCGGGCACGCCCTGGCCTTCATCTCCACCCTCGCCCACCCCGAGCGGGTCGGGCTGAACCCGGAGGTCGGCCACGAGCAGATGGCCGGGCTCAACTTCGTCCACGGCATCGCCCAGGCCCTCTGGCAGGGCAAGCTGTTCCACATCGACCTCAACGGCCAGCGGGGCGTCAAGTACGACCAGGACCTGGTCTTCGGCCACGGTGACCTGCTCAACGCCTTCGCCCTGGTCGACCTGCTGGAGCACGGTGGCCCGGCCGGGGGCCCCGCCTACGAGGGGCCGCGGCACTTCGACTACAAGCCCTCCCGCACGGAGGACATCGACGGGGTGTGGGCCTCCGCGGCGGCCAACATGCGCACCTACCTGCTGCTCAAGGAGCGGGCCGCGGCCTTCCGGGCCGACCCGGAGGTGGCCGAGGCGCTGGCCGCCAGCAAGGTGGCCGAGCTGGCCGTGCCGACCCTCGGCGAGGGCGAGGGCTACGCCGAGCTGCTCGCCGACACCACCGCCTTCGAGGAGTTCGACGTCGAGGCCGTGGCCGCCCGTGGCTTCGGTTTCGTCCGGCTCAACCAGCTCGCCGTCGAGCACCTGCTCGGCGCCCGCTGAGGACGGACGGGATGCCGCTCGTCGCCGGGGTGGACTCCTCCACCCAGTCCTGCAAGGTGGTCGTCCGGGACGCGGAGACCGGTGCCCTGGTCCGCCAGGGCCGGGCCCCGCACCCGGACGGCACCGAGGTCGACCCGGAGGCCTGGTGGTCCGCCCTCCAGACGGCGGTCGAGGCCGCCGGTGGGCTGGCCGACGTCGCCGCGGTCGCCGTCGCCGGTCAGCAGCACGGCATGGTCTGCCTGGACGAGGCCGGGCAGGTGATCCGGCCGGCCCTGCTGTGGAACGACACCCGCTCGGCCCAGGCCGCCGCCGACCTGGTAGCCGAGGCCGGGGGCGGGAAGTTCTGGGCCGAGGCCGTGGGCAGTGTGCCGGTGGCCAGCTTCACGGTCACCAAGCTGCGGTGGCTGGCCCGACACGAGCCGGCCATCGCCGACCGGGTGTCGGCCGTCTGCCTGCCCCACGACTGGCTGACCTGGCGGCTGGCCGGTGCTCCCGGGCTGGAGGCCCTGCGTACCGATCGCAGTGATGCCAGCGGCACCGGCTACTGGTCGCCGGCCACCGGCGAGTACCGCCCCGACCTGCTGGAACGCGCACTGGGCCGGGTGGTGCGGGTACCCACCGTGCTGGGTCCGGCCGAGTCCGCCGGTCGACTGGACCCGGCCGCCCTGCCGGGTGCCGCCGAGGCCCTGCTCGGCCCCGGGGCGGGGGACAACGCCGCCGCCGGCTTCGGGGTGGGGGCGGGCTCCGGTGACGTGCTGGTCTCGATCGGCACCTCCGGCACGGTCTTCAGCATCGCGGAGACCCCGGCCGCCGACGCCGGCGGCACGGTAGCCGGGTTCGCCGACCTGACCGGCCGGTTCCTGCCCCTGGTCGCCACCCTCAACGCGGCCCGGGTGCTGGACGCCGCCGCCGGGATGCTGCGGGTCGGCCTGGACGAACTGGCCGACCTGGCGCTGTCCGCCCCGCCCGGGGCCGACGGGCTGGTGCTGGTGCCGTACCTGGAGGGGGAGCGCACCCCGAACCGGCCGACGGCCACCGGGGCGGTGCACGGGTTGACCCTGCGGACCTCGACCCCGGGGCACCTGGCCCGGGCGGCCGTGGAGGGCATGCTCTGCGCCCTGGCGGACGGTCTGGACGCGCTGACCGCCCAGGGCGCGCAGGCCCGTCGGGTGATCCTGGTCGGGGGTGGGGCCCGCTCCGCCGCCGTACGCCGGATCGCCGCCCAGGTCTTCGGCTGCCCGGTCGTCGTCCCCCCGCCGGGGGAGTACGTCGCCGACGGGGCCGCCCGCCAGGCCGCCTGGCTGGCCCTGGGCGCCACGGAGGCCCCCGACTGGACCCCGGCCGGCACCCGGGAGTACGCCGCCGAACCGGTCCCGGCCATCCGGGAGCGCTACGCCCAGGCCCGCGAACACCACCTGGACCGCCAGGCCCAGGGCTGAACCACCCTCGAAACCCGGATCGAGTGGCTGCGCTAGGGGGTGAAGCCACTCGATCCGGGGGTGGGGCCGGTGCACGGCCCGACATCCGGTCCTGATTGGCTGCCCGCATGACCTTGACCACGGGCGGAGCCGGGCGGGTGTGGGGCGGCGGCGCGGTGCACCGGTTCTACAGTGTCGTCGTCTTCGTGCTGCTCGCCTCGCTGGACAATGTGGCGATCGGCCTGGTGCCGCCGCTGTACGGCGCGATCGCCGAGTCCTTCGCGGTGTCGCAGCGCCTGCTGGGCCTGGTGACCGCGGTCAGCTTCCTGGTCAGCGCGGTGGCGGCGGTGGGCTGGGCCTACTTCGGCGACCGTACCCACCGCAAGCCCCTGCTCATGATCGGCACCCTGATCTGGGCGGTCGGGACCGGGGGCAGCGGGCTGGCCGGGAACTATCCCACCTTCCTGGCCGCCCAGCTGCTGGCCGCGGTGGGGCTGGGGGCGGTCGGCTCGGTCGGCTTCTCGGTGGTCACCGACCTGATCTCGCCCCGGCGTCGGGGCCTGGTGATGAGCTTCTGGGGGCTGTCCCAGGGGGCGGGCACCCTGGCCGGCACCCTGGTCGGCGGGCTGCTCGGGGCGGTCGACTGGCGGCGTCCGTTCCTGCTGCTCACCGTCGTCGGTCTGGTCGCCACCGCGGCCTACCTGCTCACGTACGACATCCGGCGCGGCCAGAGCGAACCGGAACTGGCCGCCGCGCTGGCCGAGGGGGCGGACTACGACTACCGGATCAGCCGGCGGGACCTGCCGGTCATCCTGGGTCGGCGTACCAACCGGTGGCTGATCCTCCAGGGCCTCACCGCCCAGGCCGCCTTCGGGTCGCTGGTCTGGTTGCCGGTGCTCTTCGCCGAACGGGCCCGGGACCAGGGCTACTCGATGGAAACCGCGATCGTGGTCGGCAGCGTCTTCGCCACCCTGTTCCAACTGGGCGGGGTGCTCTCCATCGTCGGTGGTCTGATCGGGGACGCCCTGCAACGGCGTACCCTCTCCGGCCGGGCCACGGTGGCCGCGGTCGGCATCCTCGCCGCTCTGCCCTTCTACCTGGTGCTGTTCTTCGTGCCGATCCGCATCGAGGTGCCCGACGGAGCCGGCACCGGCACGGTGGTGCGGGCCGTACTGGCCAGTGTCGTCACCGAGCCCACCGTCGGGCTGAGTCTGCTCGCCGCCCTGCTGGCCCTGGCGCTGACCTCGGCGAACTCCCCGAACTGGTTCGCCCTGATCGCGGACACCAACCCTCCGGAGCACCGGGGCACGGTCTACAGCCTGGGCAACCTGGTCAACGGGGTGGGGCGGGCGGCCGGCAACGGGCTGGTCGGGGTCGCCTTCCACGCCCTGCGGGCGGCCTTCCCGCCCCCGTTGAACTACGCCGTCGGGCTGGCCGCCTTCCAGCTCTTCTTCATCCCCACCGGCATCATGTACTGGCTGGCCGCCCGCACCTCCCCCAAGGACATCACCGAGGTCAACCAGTTGCTGCACACCCGGGCGGAAAAGCTGTGAGCCTCAGCCGGTGAGCACCCAGACGGTGACGTCCGTGGGGACCGAGCCGTCCTCGTCCAGGTGGGCGCTGCTGTGCAGCAGTTCCCCGTCGGGCAGCGGTACGCCGGTGGCACCGAAGTTGGTCAGCACCACCACCCGGCCGTTGCGGAAGGTCAGCACCTCGTCGCCGGAGGAGAGCCACTGCAACGTGCCACGACCCAGCCCGTGGGTACGCCGCAGACGCAGGGCGGTGCGGTACATCTCGTAGGTCGAGCCGGGCACCCCCCGCTGGCGGTCCAGGGCGTACTCGGCCCAGACCCCCGGCTGAGGCAGCCAACTGGCGTCGGTCGGCCCGAAGCCGTACGAGGGGGCGTCGGCCTCCCAGGGGATCGGCACCCGGCAGCCGTCCCGACCCCGCTGGGTGTGCCCACTGCGTTCCCAGGTGGGATCCTGGCGGGCCTCGTCCGGCATCCTGGTGTGCTCCGGCAACCCCAGTTCCTCGCCCTGGTAGAGGTAGGCCGAGCCGGGCAGGGCGAGCATCAGCAGGGTGGCCGCCCGGGCCCTGCGCAGACCGCTCGCGGCGTCCGGCTGCGGGTCGTCCGCCCCGATGCCGTTGGGGCGGGGGGTGCCGATCGGCAGGCCCAGCCGGGAGGCGTGCCGCACCACGTCGTGGTTGGACAGCACCCAGGTGGTGGGGGCGCCGACCGAGTCGGTGGCCTCCAGGGAGCGGGTGATGACGGCGTACTGGGCCGGGGCGGTCCAGGAGGCCAGCAGGTACTCGAAGTTGAAGGCCTGGTGCATCTCGTCGGGGCGGACGTAGCGGGCCAGCCGCTCGGCCGGCTCCACCCACGCCTCGGCCACCAGGATCCGTTCGCCGGGGTAGCCGTCCAGCAGCCGCCGCCAGTCCCGGTAGATCTCGTGCACCCCGTCCTGGTCCCACATCGGCGGGCGGGGCTTGTCCACCTCCTGACCGGAGAGGATCTCCTGCGGCTCCTGCCAGTCGGCCAGGTCCGCCTGCTTGATCAGGCCGTGGGCCACGTCCACCCGGAAGCCGTCCACCCCCCGGTCCAACCAGAACCGCAGCACCTCCAGGAACTCCGTGCGCACCTCGGGGGCGTCCCAGTTCAGGTCGGGCTGGGCGGTGTCGAACAGGTGCAGGTACCACTGACCGTCCTTCACCTGGGTCCAGGCCGGTCCGCCGAAGACGCTCTGCCAGTCGTTGGGCGGTTCGGCGCCCTCCGGTCCCCGTCCGTCGCGGAAGATGTAGCGCTGCCGCTCGGGGCTGCCCGGCCCGGCGGCCAGGGCCTGCTGGAACCACTCGTGGGCCGAGGAGGTGTGGTTGGGCACCAGGTCGACGATCACCCGCAGCCCTCGGGCGTGTGCCTGGGCGATCAGGTCGTCGGCGTCGGCCAGGGTGCCGAACAGCGGCTCGACGTCCCGGTAGTCGGCCACGTCGTACCCGGCGTCGGCCTGGGGTGAGGGATAGAACGGGGAGAGCCAGATCGCGTCGACCCCCAGCTCCCGCAGGTGGTCCAGGCGGGCGGTGATGCCGGGCAGGTCGCCGATCCCATCGCCGTCGGAGTCACCGAACGAGCGGGGGTAGATCTGGTAGATCACCGCCTCGGTCCACCAGGCGGGGGCCGCGACGGCGGGTGCGGTCTGCGGGGTCGGGTTCTCGTTCAGGGCGTACTCCCATGGTCGTCCGGACGAGGTCGGCGGCGGGCGATGGAGACCCGTCGGTTCAGTTTGCCCTCGGTGGGGCGGTCGATTCCCGCACGACCAGCCGAGTGGGCAGGATCACCAGGGTGGCGGCCGGGTCGGGGGCGGAGGCGCCAGGTCGGCAGAGCCGGTCCAGCAGCATCTCGGCGGCCAACCGACCCTGCTCGGCCGCGGGCTGGGCGACCGTGCTCAGCCCCAGCACCCCGGAGAGGGCATGGTCGTCGATGCCGATCACACTGACATCCTGGGGTACCCGCAGGCCCGCGTCGCGCAGCGCGGTCAGCGCGCCCATCGCCATCTCGTCGCAGGCGGCGAAGATGGCCGTCGGCGGGTCACCCCGGCGCAGCAGTTCCTCCGTGGCCCGGGTGCCACCGGCGATGTCGAATCCGGACTCCACATCCAGGCTCGGGTCCGGCCGCAGCCCGGCCGCACGCAGCGCCTCCTGGTAGCCCCGCCGCCGGTCCAGGTGGGCGGTGAAGGCCAGTTCGTCGTCCGGGTCACCGGAGATGTGCGCGATCCGCCGGTGACCGAGTTCCAACAGATAACGGGTGGCGGTGCGGGCGGCGGCCACGTCGTCGATGCGTACGCAGGGCCAGCCCGCCACGTCGGTGCCGGAGCTGACGGTCACCCCGGGCAGGGCCAGGGTGGTCAGGGCACCCAGATCGGCGGGGCGCAGCGGAGTGGCTACCAGCATCACGGCGTCCACCCGCTTGTGCAGGTTGGCCGGATGCAGCAGGCGCTGGCGGTTCTGCTCCCGTCCACCCAGGTTGTGCAGCAGCAGGTCGTACCCGGACTGGTGGAGGAAGTCCTCGACCGCCTCCACGACCACCCCGAAGAACCACCGGGTGATCCGGGGGACCACCACGGCCACCGCCCCGGTACGCCCGCCGGCCAGTCGCGAGGCGCTCGGGGAGACGGCGTACTGCAACTGTTCGGCGGCGGCCAGCACCCGCCGACGGGTGGCCGCGGACACGGTGGGCAGTCCGCGCAACGCCCGGGAGACGGTGGCCGTGGACACCCCGGCCAGTCGGGCGACATCGTCGATCCTCGTCACGGTAACCCCACTCACTACCTCCGGTGGTGCCGCCACCTCAGGCGGCGGCACCACCGGTGGGTCAACCCTTGACGCTGCCGGCGAGCAGCCCTCGAACGAAGTAGCGCTGCAACGACAGGAACACGATCAGCGGTACGACGATCGAGACGAAGGCCCCGGCGGTCAACCGTTGCCATTCGTTGCCCCGGGTACCGGCCAGTTCGGCCAACCGCACCGTCAGGGGTGCGGTGACCTCGCTGCCCCCGGCGAAGATCAGCGCCACCAGCAGGTCGTTCCAGACCCAGAGGAACTGGAAGATGGCGAACGCGGCCAGGGCGGGTGCCACCAACGGCAGGACGATGGTGCGGAAGATCTTGGGGTGGGTGGCCCCGTCGACCCGGGCCGCCTCCATCAGGTCCCTGGGCAGTTGCGAGATGAAGTTGTGCAGCAGGAACACCGCGAACGGCAGCGCGAAGCAGGTGTGGGCGAACCACACCTGGGCGAAGTTCTGCGCACCGTCGAGGTTCCAGGCGGGCATCAGGGTGATCCCGCCCAGGTTGACTCCGCGCGAGAAGAAGCTGAGCAGCGGCACCAGGGCCATCTGCAACGGCACGATCTGGAGCGCGAAGACGGCGATGTAGAGCCAGTCCCGGCCGCGGAAGTTGATCCAGGCCAGGGCGTACGCGGCCAGGGCGGCGAACGCCAGCGGGAACAACACCGATGGGATGGTGATGACCAGCGAGTTGACGAAGTAGTTGGCCAGTTGCCCGGAGGAGGCGTTCTGCCCGAACAACACGTCCTGGTAGTTCTGCAGGGTGAACTGCGGGTCCCGGAAGGCCGTCCACCAGCCGGTGGTCTTCAGTTCCGCCTCCGGTCGGAAGGAGGAGATGAACAGGCCGAAGGTGGGGAGGGTCCAGACCACCGCGATGACGATCGCGGCCACGGTCGCCGTACGGCTGTTGAGCCGCTTGCGGACCCGTGACGCCCGGGTGGAACCCTTGTCGTCCTGCTGGGCACCGACCGCGGCCGGGGGAGTGGTGGTGGTCATCTCAGCCCTCCCGTCGCTGCTGACGCAGGTTCCGGATCTGGAAGATCACGATCGGTACCACCAGGAGGAAGAGGAACACCGCCAGCGCGGAGCCCTGCCCGTTCTGGCCGTACCGGAACGCCTGGTTGTACATCTCGTTGGCGATCACGCTGGTGTCGTAGTTGCCGTTGGTCGTGGTACGCACGATGTCGAAGACCTTCAGCGTGGCGATCGAGATGGTGACCACCACGACGATCAGCGCGGGCCGGATGCTCGGCATGGTGATCTGCCAGAACATCTGCCACGGGGTGACCCCGTCGAGGCGGGCCGCCTCCACGATGTCCGCGGGAATGGACTTGATCGCTGCGGAGAGCACCACCATGGCGAAACCGGCCTGGATCCACACCATGATCACGATCAGCAGCAGGGTGTTCAGCGGTGAGTCGAGCAGCCACTGCCGGGGTTCGCCGCCGAGGCTGACCACGATCTGGTTGAGCAGGCCGATCTGTTCCTGGTCCTCGCCCCGGTAGGCGTAGACGAACCGCCAGATGATGCTGGCGCCGACGAAGGAGATCGCCATCGGCATGAAGATCAGGGACTTGGCGAGGGCTTCCATGCGGGCCTTGTCCACCAGCACCGCGTAGATCAGACCGATGGCGGTGGCGGCCAGCGGCACCAGGGTCACCCAGATCAGGGTGTTGAGCAGCACCCGGACGATCGCGTCCTCGGCGAACATCCAGCGGTAGTTGTCCAGGCCGACCCAGTTCTGGCTGCCACCGTCCATGAAGGACAGCAGGGTGGTCCGCAGCGCCGGGACCACCAGACCGATCAGCAGCAGCAGCACCGCCGGCATCAGGAAGAACAGCGCGAAGAAACCCTCGCGGGGCTTGGTCCGCCGGGGCATCGGCCCCCCGCCGGCGTACGCGGCCAGCACCTGCGCCTCGCGGCGCCGGGCGAAGTAGGACGGCACCGCGTCGAGTACGAAGAGCAGGCCGCCGACCACCACTGCGAAGGCGACCAGCCCCCACAGCAACATCATCATCTTCGGCGCCTGGTCGGCGAAGTCGAAGTTCATCAACCCTCCCAGGGGTTACTCCACGGAGCAGGTGGGCCGGTCCGCTGCTCGCGGACCGGCCCCACCGCTGGAATTACTTCCAGCTGCTCTCGATGCCCTGGAGGACGCTGGCGGTGTCCTTACCGTTGATCCAGTCGATCATGCCCTTCCAGAAGGTCCCGGCGCCGACGGCGGCGGGCATCAGGTCGGAACCGTCGAACCGGAAGACCGAGCTGTCGTCCTGGAGGATCTCCACGGAGAGCTTGTCGATCGGGTTGCTGACGTTGGCCAGGTCGAGCTTGTTGTTCGCCGAGACCCAGTCGCCGATCTTCGCGCGGCTGTTGGCGTGCTCACCGGAGGCCAGGTAGGTCTGCACCGCCTGCACCTCGGGACGGTCGGCGAAGGCTACGACGAACTCGCCGCCACCCAGCACCGGCTTGCCCCGGGAGGGGTCGATGGCCGGGAAGTAGAACGCGAACACGTCGCCGTCCTCGGCCACCTTGGTGTTCTCCGGCCACTGGTTGGCGTAGAACGACGCCTGCCGGTGCAGGGCGCACTTGCCGGAGGTGATCGGGATGCCGCCCTCCTGGAAGGAGGTGGTGGCGATGCTGCGGACCCCGCCGTAGCCGCCGTTGACGTACTTCTCGTTCTTCAGGATGGTGCCGGCCCGGTCTAGGGCGTCGGCGATCCGCGGGTCGTTGAACGGGATCTCGTGGGTCGTCCACTGGTCGTAGACCTCGGGGGTCTGCGTACGCAGCAGGACGTCCTCGATCCAGTCGGTGGCCGGCCAGCCGGTGGCGTCACCGGACTCGATGCCGGCGCACCACGGCTTGGTGCCGCTGTCAGCGATGGTGTCGCTGAGCTTGATCATTTCTTCCCAGGTGGTCGGGACCGACCAGCCCTTCTCCTGGAACGTCTTCGGCGAGTACCAGACGAACGACTTCACGTTCGAGCCCAGCGGCGCACCGTAGAAGGTGCCGCCGACCGTGCTGTACTTCAGCCAGTCGGCCGGGTAGTTCTCCTCGGCCATCGCCTTGGTGTCGGCGCTGGCGGCCTTGATCTGGCCCCGCTCGGCGAAACGCTGAATCAGACCGGGCTGCGGGATGAACGCGAGGTCGGGCGCGTTTCCGCCGTCGGCGCGAACCGGCAGCTGTGCCTCGAAGTCACCGGCACCCTCGTGACTGATGTCGATGCCGGTGCACTCTTCGAACTGCTTCCACGACTGGTCGAGGCGGTCGGCCTCGATATCGCGGATTGACGAGTAGATGGCCACCTTCTTGCCGCTGTGGCCCTGGTACTTCTCGTACGGGGCGCACTCGGCAGAATCGGCGTTGTTGTTGGTGGTGCCGCTGTTGTCGCTGCTTCCGGTGCCGCACGCGCCGACGCCGAGCGCCAGCCCGAGCACGCCAGCGATCGCGAGGGCCTGGCGTGGCCTGGCAAAGACCGCCATGCCGTCCTCCTTTCTAGCCGGCGCTGACCGGACACATCCGGTCAACATGACGCCGGTCCGATGGGGCGTTTTCACATGTAAGCGCTTGCATCCAGTGGGGTCCACCCCTGGACGGGACACGGACAAGTAACAATCCCGAAACCCGTCGATCGGGCCGGTCGGGTTCTCCGCGAATACTCGGTCTATCGATATCCGAGGATTCCTGCCAGGCTTGTCCAAACCATTGACAGGTTTCGACGTCGGAGGTGCTAGATGCATGATCGATGGCTGCGCCCCATCACCGCCCGGTTACTGGCGGCGGGTGCCCTGCTGATGTTGTTGGTCGCAGGGTTCCTGCTGCCGGCCTCGCCCGCGATGGCGGCGCCGACCTTCCGGGTGCCCTTCCCTTGTGGCCAGACCTGGTCCGGGCAGACCCGCAGCGGCCACAGCCCGGCCAACGCCATCGACTTCAACCGCACCGACGACCTGGGTGACCCCGTGGTGGCCAGCGCCCCCGGCACGGTAGACCGGGTGACCGACCTGGGCGGCAGCAGCTACGGAAAATACGTCCGGATCAACCACGGCAACGGCTATCACACCTACTACGCCCACCTGCGGGGCTTCAATGTCTCCGTCGGTCAGTCCGTGGGCTACGGCAAGGTGATCGGCTGGGTCGGCAACACCGGCAATTCCAGCGGCCCCCACCTGCACTACGAGCAGCGGCTCAACGGGGCCGACATCAAGGTCCGGTTCAACGGAACCCTGGCGCTGTACTGGGGCACCAGGAACTACACCAGCGGCAACGGCTGCTCCTCGGCCACCGGCTCCGGCACGGTACGCACCGCCGGTGCCAATCTGACCGTCCGCTCCGGCCCGGGCACCGGCTACTCGGCGGTCGACTCCCTGGCCACCGGTACGAAGGTCACCATCAACTGTCAGACCAACGGCACCACGGTGACCGGCACCTACGGCACCAGTTCGATCTGGAACCGGATCGGCGCCGGCCGCTTCATCGCGGACGCGTACACCTACACCGGCTACGACGGGTTCATCCCGAACGTGCCCCGCTGCTGACTCCTCGACCGCCTGGGCGCGGTGCGGCTACCCGCCGCGCCCAGGCGGGAGGTCACCCGTTGAGCTGCCAGATCGAGTAGTTCAGGGCGGCGGCGAAGGTCACCCAGGCCCAGTAGGGCAGCAGCAGGGCCGCCGCCAGCCCGCTGACCCGCCGGAACAACAGCACGGTGACCCCGATCGCCACCCACATCACCAGGATCTCGGCGAAGGCCAGGCCGTACTGGCCGGCGCCGAAGAACAGCGGGGTCCAGGCGGCGTTCAGCAGCAGCTGCACCACCCAGGCGATCAGGGCGGGGCCGAGACCCACCCGACGCCAGACCAGCCAGCCGGACACCGCGATCATCACGTAGAGCACGGTCCACACCGGCCCGAACAGCCAGGAGGGTGGTGCCCAGCCGGGTTGGTCCAGGCTGGCGTACTCGGCCGTGGTGCCGGTGACGGCCAGGCTGCCCAGGGCCGCTGCGGCGAACACGGCCAGCCCGAAGCCGGCCAGCGCCCACCACTGTCGCGCACCGCCGGTGGGCCGTTCGGTCTGTGCCGTAGTCATCCGCATGAGGGCTGCTTCTCCGCCCCGGAGGGTTGGCAAACCTCAGGGTCGCATGTCGGACACCGCAGGGAGGGTGGACAGCACGCCGGGGTCGCCATGCCCGGTGACTCCAGTCGGGAGGACGGAGTTCCGGTCATGACGACCCCGGCGGGTCCGGTGTGGGCGACGTCGTCGTCGCCACGTCAATTGAAGATGCTGACACCGCCCGGGCCGACGAGAAGACCGACCACGATGAGGACGATGCCCCAGAGAATCTGCCGCCGGAACAGCGCGAGGATGCCGGCAACCACCAGTACGACTGCGAGAATCCAGAGAATCAGCTCCATGGTTGCGCAGTACCCGATGTTCCGACTGGGGAAACGTCGGCCTGATCGAGACCATCGCCCAGATAGAAGATGCTGTACGCCTGCTTGATCACCGGGTGGGCCACATTGCGGACCCGTACCCCGCCCGGGGTGACCCCCCGCTCCGAGCCGTGGTGGGCGTGCCCGTGCACGGCCAGGTTGGTCGGGGCGTCGTCGATCGCCTGACCCAGCTGGTAGCAGCCGAGGAAGGGATAGATCTCCAAGGGCTCACCGGCCAGGGTGTCCGGCACCGGCGAGTAGTGGGTCAGGGCCACCAGCATGTCGCAGTCCAGCGACCGCAGGGCCGCCGACAGCCGTTCGGCGCTCTCGGTCGTGGTGCGTACGAAGGCCTTCATCTCCGGCTCACCGAAGTCACTGGCGCACCGGCCGGCGAATCCGCCGCCGAAGCCCTTGACCCCGGCCACCCCCAGCCGCCCACCCGCGCAGTCGAGCACCACCCCGGTGCCCTCCAGCACGGCGATCCCCGCCTCCTCCAGGACCCCGACCACCTGCGGTACCTGGTCGCACTGGTGGTCGTGGTTGCCGAGGACGGCGATCACCGGTACCCCCAGGCCACCGAACTCCCGGGCCACGCAACGGGCCTCGGCCTCGGTGCCGTGCCGGGTCAGGTCACCGGCGAGCAGCAGTACGTCGGCACGGTCGGGCAACTCCTCCAGTGCCGGCCGGAACCGACCGACCACGTCCTCGTCCAGATGCACGTCCCCCACGGCGGCGATCCGGATAACCATCGAACCTCCCTCAGAGTTGCTCGATCTCCGTGGGCGCCTGCGTGCGGGTCACCCCGATGTCGCTGTTGATCGACACCTCCGGGAAGCGCTCGGCCACCGCGCGCAGGATCTCCTCCCGCCGGTACGCGCTCTCCACCTCGCCGTACAGCATGAGGCCGCGTTCCGTGCGGACCACGGTGATGCCCTGTTCGGCCACGGCCGGGTCCTCGGAGAGCAGTCGTTGGATCTCCGCCTCGACGTACTCGTCCGGTGGCCCGGCGCCGGGGTCGCGGTACACGGTCACGGTGTTCCCCTCCCGTCGGTCGTGCCGACGAACGGCACGACTTCCAGCCTGTCCAGCAGCACCAGGAACGACTCCGCGTACGGCGAGTGCTGCGTGTCCTTGTGTACCCGCTCCCAGTCGATCTGCTCCCGCAGCGACCGGGCCAACGGCAGACCCCGGGCGAAGTCGCAGTAGTGCTGGGAGAAGCTGAGCAGCTTGTGCACCATCAACTGGGTGGCCGACAACACCGGCATGTGGATGGCGTCGACCGGCCGCACCACCGTGTCCGTGAAGGTCTCCTCGGTCACCGGGGTCTCGATCGGTCGATGGATCAGGTCCACCATCCGGCCGCCGTCGTAGACCTTGACCAGCCAGTCCTCCGGCGGCCGCTCGGCGGTGAAACCGGCGGCCACCAGGGCCTCCAGGGCGGTATCGACATCGGTCTGGCGGATCAGGAAGTCGACGTCGTGCTCGCTGGAGTGCCCGCCGTGGGCGTAGACGGCGAAGCTGCCGCCCAGGGCGAACGGAATGTCGGCCTGCTTGAGCACGGCGGCGACCTTCTTCAGGGTGTGGAGAAGAGTTTCGTCGTCGCGCTCGGCCATCTCGACTCTCCTGTCGACTCGTTCGGGGCACCTCGGGGGTTCCCATCCGTACCCGGCATTCCGCCAACCCACACCTGTCACGCTGTTGGAACACCCCGAACCACCCCTAACCAGTAGGTAACGCGCAGGGGTGCTGCGGGGGTCGGATAATCTGTCGAGGGTGGTCAGTGCGACGAAAGCTCCTCTGCCGGCATGGTCGGCCCCCTCATCCGAGCGCGGTCGGACGAGCCGACTCCGCGCCGTGGCGCTGGTCGGCATCGACGGCTCCGGCAAGACCACCCAGGCACAGTTGCTGGCCGACGCCCTCAGCGCGGCCGGACATCACGCCACCTACCACCGCAATGCGGGCGGCCGACGCTGGTTGGGGCGGGCGGCCCACCGACTGGGTAGGGGGGAGGCCCACCGGCTGGTCGGGCGGGACGGCATGCTGCTGGTGGAGTCCGTACTGCGCTGGTTGGCCATCGCGGCGGCGTTGCTGGCCGGCTGGTTCACCGGTCGGACGGCGGTGATGGACCGCTACGCCGTCTGCCAGTACGCCAGCCTCCGGGCCCACGGTGGGCAGCGCTGGGAGCGGCTCGTCCGGGCGGCGTACCGGATCTTCCCGCAACCGCAGGTGACCTTCCTGATGGCGGTGCACCCGGCGGAGGCGTACCGGCGGATCGAGCGGCGCGGCACCGACCAGGAGAGCCTGACCTACCTGACCGCAGCCGACCACGCCTACCGCACCCTGCCGGAATATCCGACCTTCGTCGTCGTGGACGCGAACCGGCCGGCGGAGGAGGTGGCCCAGGCGATCCAGGCCTACCTGACCGGGTGGTGGGCGGCGCAGGACCAGGCCTGGTGCGGGATACGGGTAGCGAACCCCGTCGCCCCCGTCGCCCCGGTGGCGCCGGCTCAGGCCCGACCGTAGACCGGTACGGCGGCGCCGCTGGTCGGGGCGGACTCCTCGGAGGCCAGGAAACGGATCACCGAGGCGATCTCGGTCGGTGCCACCCACCGGGAATGATCGGCCTGCGGCATGTCCGCCCGGTTGGTCGGGGTGTCGATGATGCTCGGCAGCACGGTGTTGCAGCGCACCCCGGCCGACTTGTACTCCACCGCGACAGCCGAGGCGAAGGCGAGCACCGCGGCCTTGGCGGTGACATAGCCGGCGACCCCCGGGAAGGGGGCCACCGCCGCCCGGGAGGCCACACAGACCACCGCGCCCCCGCCGGCCTCGATCAGACGCGGCAGGGCGGCCCGGGTGACCAGGTGGGTGGGGCGCAGATTGAGGGTCAGCATCCGCTCGAACTCCTCGATCGGGGTCTCGTGCACCAGACCGGCGCTGGCGTAACCGCCGACCAGGTTGACCACGGCCCGCAGCGGCGCCTGGGGATCCCCGGCGGCCACCTCGGTGACCCTGGCCACGTCGTCCGCCTCGGTCAGATCGGCGACCAGCCGTACCGGAGCGTTGCGGCCCGGATCGGGGCTCGGGGTCGGCTGGTGCCGTTGTGGCGCCACCACCCGCCAGCCCGCCTCGACGAAGGTCGCGGTCACCGCGGTGCCCAGCCCGCCGGTGCCTCCGGTGATCAACACGCTGCGTACGGCCATGGGCCACACGCTACTGCCGTCGCCCGTCCCGCGGGTCGGTCGGTGGTGGGGGACGCGAGCCCACGGCGGGGGCAAACCCGGGCATAGAACGGGGGCACGGATTGTTCATCAGGGCGTGGGGTATTACCACCGGCGTGGATGAACCAACCGTTCCGCGTACGCGTGTCTGGCAGTGACCAGCATCGCAGCACGGGGGTGACCCGGGTCGCTGTATCGGTCGGCCGGGCAGTGTTGCCATGGGCGGGTACGGTCAGCGATTCGTCGATCCGTCGACCTCACCGAGGTCCCTGTCTACCAGATCATTCGACAGGGTGCTGACAGCAAACGTGGACCGTGCTCTCAGCTGATTATCAGGCATTCGTGACACTTTCGACCCACGACATGGAATCCCCGATACGTCTCATCTGTTGTGTAGATGTCAGCACCGATGGGCACAGCGGAGGTTACGGGGGAGGGGCTGATGAGCGTGGGGATGGCAAGGAACCGGGCAACCGGCGCGATAGAGGGGACCGTGGGCAACGTGGACAAGAACATCGGGATGCGAACCGACGAGGTTGCCGAGGAGCGCGACCTGGTTGGAGTCTACCTGCACGAGATCTCCCGGACGCCTTTGCTGGACGCCGCCATGGAGGTCGACCTTTCCAAGGCCATCGAGGCGGGCCTGTACGCCGAGCACCTGCTCGGCGAGGACCGCGTGCCCGACGGTGCCACCCGGGAGGAACTGAGCCGACTGGTCGCCGAGGGCGAGCGGGCCAAGGACCTGTTCATCCGCGCCAACCTCCGTCTGGTCGTGTCGATCGCCCGGCGTTACGTCCGCTCCGGGATGCCGATGCTGGACCTGATCCAGGAGGGCAACACCGGCCTGGTCCGAGCGGTCGAGAAGTTCGACTACGAACGTGGCTACAAGTTCTCCACCTACGCGACCTGGTGGATCCGCCAGGCGATCAGCCGGGCGATCGCCCAGCAGGAACGCACCGTGCGGCTGCCGGTGCACCTGGTGGAGGACGTCAACCGGATGCGCAACGTGGCCCGGCAGCTCACCCGTGAGCTGGGTGGTGACCCCGAGCCGGAGCAGATCGCGGCAGCCCTGGGGGTGACCGTCGAGCGGGTCAACGAGTTGGTCCGCTGGTCGCAGGACACCGTGTCGCTGGACACCCCGGTCGGTGACGACGGTGACACCAACCTGGGTGACCTGGTAGCCGACAGCGACGCCCCCTCGCCGGAGGAGATCGTGCTCACCGGCCTGGAGCGGCAGCGCATCGAGGGCCTGCTCAACCACCTGGACGACCGGTCCGCCGGCATCATGCGGGCGCGGTACGGGCTGGAGGACGGCCGGGAGCACTCGCTGACCGAGGTGGCCTCGCGGTTCTCGCTGTCCCGCGAGCGGATCCGCCAGCTGGAGATCCAGGCGCTCGGGCGGCTACGTGAGCTGGCTCGCGCGGAGGGGCTGCAAGCGGCCTGACCTGGTAGGAATGACTAGCGAAGGGCCGGCGTCCGGTAGGGGGACGCCGGCCCTTCGTCATGAGCACCGGCCGGACCAGGTCTGACCGGGGCGCGCGGACTCAGCGCACCCGGCCGTAACCGTAGGGTGCCATCAGGTCGACGGCCCGCTTCTCCACATTCCGCCCGAAGGTGGGTGCGTGGATGACCTGTCCGCCGCCCACATAGATCGCCACATGCCCCAGGCTGCGGTAGAAGACCAGGTCGCCCGGGCGCAGCTCGCTGCGGCTGATGTGGGCGACCACCCCCCACTGCATCCGGGTGTTGTGCGGCAACGACTTGCCGGCGGCCCGCCAGGCGGCGGAGGTCAACCCGGAACAGTCGTAGCCGTTCGGCCCGTCCTGGCCCCACGCGTACGGCTTGCCCAGGGCGCCGTAGGCGTACCGGACGGCTACACCGGCCTGGCCGGAGATGCTGGGGGCGTCCTTGGCGCTGTCCGGCCGGTTGGTGGCACGTTCGGTGGCCCGGCCGTACGCCTGCCGGCGTAGCTCGTACAACTTGGCCAGGTCCCGCTCGATCCGGCGCTTGGCGCTGGTCAGCTCCCGCGACCGCGCGGCCTGCTGAGTGAGGGTCACATCCAGCCGGGTCTTCTCGTCGAGCAGCCGCTGCTGGTCCGCGGTGTAACCGGCGATGGTGGCCTGGCGTTGCCGGGTCAGGTGATCCAGGGTGCCCAGCCGGTCCAGCACGGACGCCGAGTCCCCGCCGTGCAGCAGGGCGTCCACCGCGCCGAGGTTGCCGGTCTTGTATGCCGTGGTGGCCAACTCGGTGACATCCGCGCGACTCTGCTCGGCCTGCTGCTCCAGCGGACCGATCCGCTGCTGGAGTCGGCGTACGGCGGCCTGGTTCTTCTTGATCTTCTCGCGCAGCTCGTTGTGCGCCTCCACCACGTTCTCCAACTCGGTGGAGGCCTTGTCGATCCGCCGGGTCAACTCGGCGGGGGAGGGTTCGGCCCGAGCCACCGTGGCCGGTGCGATCAGCACCAGAGCGAACGCGGTGACGGTCAGGGCCCGCAGCGTGTGTAACAGGGGCGACAAGAGCTTGATGCTCCTCTCCCGTCGCCGACGCGGGCCTGCTGACGCTCCGCGGCGGCACCAGCCCGGTGCCGTCCGGGGCGGACGGCGGCCGACCGGGCCGACTCGCCCAAGGTAGTACGGGACGGGAGTCGGCGGCAGTGAAAGCCGGGACCAATGGTGATGGTGAGACGGAATCAGGTTTGCTTTCGTCGGTAATGAGCCGACATGGAGTGAAAGTGAGAATGGTCCGTTGCGGCACATGACGCCCGGGTCCTGGGGCGCCATATCCGACAAGCCGGAATCGGCATGGTGTTTCCGGCGCCCTGGCCCGCCACCCCGCCGCTGAGCACCGCAAACGGCCAGGCCAGGGTGGCGAGACGGGCACACAATAAGCGCACAGCCGGGATTCCCGCACATCTGCCTCGAGGAGCCGGCCGCCGGTCGCCTCGACACCAGCAGTGGAGGAGGGGCCGTGGAGCGTGAGGGTGCTAGGACACGACCACCCTGGTCACCGGGGGGTACCGCAGGTGGACAACCCACCCTGCTCTACGCCCGACCCGGGATCATCGTCACGGCCGACCGGTTCACGGTCGGCACCACCACTTGGCAGGTCGCGGAACTGACCCACCTGCACACCACCCGGGGGCCCCACGACCGGATGGCCACCCGGGCCGCCCTGGTCTCCGCCGCGGTGATCGTCGGCATCGGGCTGGCCCTGGGCTTCACCGGCGGACTGCAACGGCTGACCGCCGGGGCGTACCTGCTGCTCGGTGCGGTGTTCCTGGTGCCGGTGCTGGTCGCGGCGGCCGGCGACCGGTGGCGACCCCCGGCGTACGAGCTGTGGGGGCAGCGGGCAGGTGCCACGGAGCTGCTGTTCGCCAGCGACGACGAGCACCAGTTCGGCCAGGTCAGCCGGGCACTGCGGCGGGCCCGGGAGATCCACCGCCACGGCGGCTGGGAGGACCCCCTGGCCAACGCCGACCTGTGGCGGCCCCAGCGCTGAGTCGCCGGGGGTCAGCCGGCGACCGGCTGCGGGGCCGGCTCCGGCTGCTCGGCGAGGACCATGGCGCCCACCTTGCGCTCGGCCCAGAAGGAGAGGAAGGGCACGGTCCCGGCCAGCATCACCAGGACCATCCGCTTGAGCGGCCAGTTGACCCGCCGGGACAGGTCGAAGGTGGCTACCAGGTAGAGCATGTAGAGGAAGCCGTGCGCCTGACCGACCGTCTCCACCACGATCGGCTCGTCGAAGCCGTACTTCAACGGCATGCCGATGACGACCAACAGGATCAGCACCACACCGACGATCCAGGCGATCACGCGGTAACGGGTGAGGGCAGCGCGCACTTCTGGTGTCCTTCCGGGCCGGCTCAGCCGGGATAGTCGCCGGGCTTGGCGCCCGGATTGGCGTTCAACCATGACAGGTAGCGGTTGTATGCGGCCAGCTCAGGGTCGTCCTCGCCGGGGGTGTCGACCGTGCGGGTGACCCGTACCGGCCGACCGATGCCCGGCTGTGGTCGTACCCCGGTCGGCCCGGCGGACCGGCCCGCCGCAACGGCCTCGGCCGCCTCGACGACCGCGGAGTCGCCGGTCGCCGACGACGCCGGGGTGTCGCGCAGCGCGTGGCGGACCTCACGCCACCAGACGAAGACCACGAACCCCGCGAAGATCGGCCACTCGATCGCGTAGCCCCAGCTGATGGCGTTGCCGGCGGCGGCCCGACTGACCTGCCACCAGCCCAGCGCCAGGAAGGCCGTCACCAGTACGACCATGGCCGCGTGGCGGGCGATCCACGCCGGGGTCCAGAGCCGCTTCATGGCACCGAGGGTACCGGGACCTCGTTCTTCTCCGACACCGTGTCGTAGTGGTGGCGGTGGTTTGGTCGACCGGGGGGTGGGCAACCGTACAGACGCCAGCCCACTACGGACGAGGGGGCGCGAGATGACAGCATCCCGATCAGCGGACGGATTTCCCCCCGGCGGCACCGAGGTGAGCCCCGAGCAGCGGATGCCGCTGTGGGGTGACGGCCGGGTGGCCGCGGCCAACTCCGGCATCGAACCACTCGGTGTCGACCCGGAGGAGTTGACCGAGGAGGACCTCATCCGCGAGATGGAGAGCCTGCACCGGACCCGGTTGGACACCCTGCGGCACGCCACCGACTCGGCGCTCGCCACCCACCTGCGGCGTACCGCGGAACTGGAGACCGAGTACCTGGCCCGGCACCCCGGTCGGGAGGTCGACCCGACCCGGCTCCGGGAGGTCTGATGGTCTACGCCGAGCGGGGGATCTCCGCACCGCCAGAGGTGGTCTTCAACACCGCTACCGACCCGGACCGGAGTGCCGCCTGGCTGCCCGAGCCGCTGCGATCCGCCGTACGCGAGGGGGACTCGGACGGGCTGCGGGCCCGCTGGCGTTCGCGCGACACGGACTGGACGGCGGAGCTGAAGGTGACCCCGCAGGACACCGGCGGCACCCGGGCCGGGCTGGACCTGTCCGGTGCGGGCCAACCCGACCGGCTGGCCGACGAAGCGCTGGCGAACCTGGCCCGAGAGGTGGCCGACAACCTCCAGGCCGGCTGACCGGCCGAATGAAACAGCTAGAGCCTGATCAGAAGGAGTCCGGGTGAGCTTGCTGAAACAGAAGGTGAACAGGCTGCGCCAGGCGTACGCCCCGCACGAGCATCGCCCGTTGGGCGGGTACCTGGCTGCCATGGGCACCTACGCCGGGGCGGCGGGAGCGATCGCCGCCCTGGTCAGGGCGACCGGACGGACCGTGCCGGAGCGGCCGGCCACCTCCGATGTGGTGCTCCTGTCGATCGCCACCCACAAACTCAGCCGGTTGCTGTCCAAGGACGCCGTGACCAGTCCCCTGCGGGCCCCCTTCACCCGCTACGACCATCCGATCGGCAGCGGGGAGGTGATGGAGCAGGTACGCGACTCCGGCAGCTCCACCCGGCACGCGATCGGCGAACTGCTCAGCTGCCCCTTCTGCCTGGCCGTCTGGGTGGCCACCGGGTTCACCGGGGGTCTGGTGCTGGCCCCCCGACTGACCCGGCTGGTCGCCACCGCCCTGACCGCGGTGGCCGCCTCCGACTTCCTCCAGATGGGGTACGCGATGGCCCAGCAGGGCGCGGAAGGGCGGCACCACGCCGAGCAGGAATGAGCCGTACCGCGAAGAACAGCCGCCGGCCCGGTGATCCGTCCGGGCCGGCGGTGTCTGGGTGCGAAGGCCGGTCAGCGCTGCATTCCCGACCAGCCGCGGGGGGACTCCGGTTCCCGCTCGTCCTCGTCGGCGCCGGTCAGGATGTCGTCGTCGACCGCGGTGGTCTCATGTTCGTTGGCGAAATCCACCTCGGGCAGGGTGTCCCTGCCCTCCGGGGGTTGGGCCAGGGCGGGCATCTCGTCGTCGTGTTGGTCCTCGGCGGGCTGCGACATCACGGTCCTCTCCTGGTCGCCACTGGGTCGGCTGAGGGGGTCGGCCGGTGCGGGGGTCAGCCCGCCGAGCCGCCCAGCAGGTCGGTCACCTCGTCGACCGCGTACTCGCCCTGGGGTAGCGCGTTCAGCCGGGCCAGCAGCTGTGCGGGCAGCTCCGCCGCGAGCGCGCGGCGGTAGATGTCCACCTGGCTGATCCGCTCCTGACCGTGGTAGAGCTCGTCGAGCAACTCCTCCAGGGGGCGGGTGTCCACCGCCTCGACCTCGATCTCGTCCGGCACCGCGGCCAGGGAGCCCGGCAGGTCGGTGGTGGGCGGGTCGATCGCGGCGGTGTCGACCACCGGCACGTCGGCCAGTACGGCCTCCGGCAGGCGGGCCTGCGTCGTCGGCGCGGTGGGTGCCCCGGTCACGGGTACGTCGTCGGTCACCTCGGTGAGCTACCCGCGCCCCCTGCCCCCAAACACCCGTCCCGTCCCGCCCGGGCACACCGCCCCCGCCCCGGCTCGGTCGGCCAGAAGCGGGGAGGGGCGTGCGGGGGTGTCGTCGTCAGGCGGGGGTGGTCAGGACGTGCGGGTCCGCGCTGGGGCGGGTGGCCCGGCGGGCGCGTACCGCGGCGGCGAGTTCGGCGAGCACCTCGTCGGTGGTGTCCCAGCCGATGCAGGCGTCCGTGATCGACTGGCCGTAGGTCAGTTCCCGAGTGGGGTCGAGGTCCTGGCGGCCGGGGACCAGGAAGCTCTCCAGCATGATTCCGACGATGCCCCGCTGACCGGCGGCGATCTGCCCGGCCACGTCGGCGACCACGGCCGGCTGGTTGCGGTGGTCCTTGCCGCTGTTGGCGTGGCTGGCGTCCACCACCAGCCGCTCGGGCAGGCCGGCGGCGCGCAGCAGGTCCAGGGCCCCGGCCACCGAGGCGGCGTCGTAGTTGGGTCGCCCGCCGCCGCCGCGCAGCACCAGGTGACCGTCCGCGTTGCCCCGGGTGTGCATGATCGCCGGGGTGCCGGAGACGTCGATGCCGGGGAAGACGTGGGGCACCCCGGCCGCCCGGATCGCGTCCACCGCGGTGGCGATGCTGCCGTCGGGACGGTTCTTCATGCCGATCGGCATGGACAGCCCGGAGGCCAGCTGCCGGTGCACCTGGCTCTCCACCGTGCGGGCGCCGATCGCCCCCCAGGCCACCGTGTCGGCGATGTACTGCGGGGTGATCGGGTCGAGGAACTCGCAGCCGACCGGAAGGCCGAGGCGAACCACGTCGAGCAGGAGGGCCCGGGCCAGCCGGAGGCCGGAGTTGACATCCCCGGAGCCGTCCAGGCCGGGGTCGTTGATCAGGCCCTTCCAGCCGACCGTGGAGCGCGGCTTCTCGAAGTAGACCCGCATCACCACTAACAGGTCCTCGGAGAGGCGGTCGGCCGCCGTACGCAGCCGGTGGGCGTACTCCAGGGCGGCGGCGGGGTCGTGCACCGAGCAGGGGCCGACCACCACGAGCAGGCGGTCGTCGACGCGGTCGAGGACCTGGGCGGTGGCGCGTCGGCCGGCGACCACGGCCGTGGTCAGCTCCTCGTCCAGGGGGAGTTCGTGGTGCAGCAGCGCCGGGGTGGTCAGCGGTACGACATGGTCGATCCGCTGATCGATGACGCGACGGTTTTCCGGGGTCGTCACGGTGGGCATCCTTTCGCCGACCGCACCCGGTGCCGGGACCCGGGACGAGCCGGCTGCTCGTAGGCAAAAGGGCAGGAAATCCATTCCTGCCCGGCCGGCTCGAAAACGGTGACGTCAGATCATGGTGAGGTCACCGGCTTACGAGCCGGCTGCCTAAACCATCGATACGACCGCGTCACGGTGCCAAGCCTACCCGACGGTGGGTGAGCGCTCACCCACCGGTCGGCAAAGCCTTTCCTCGAAGTTTACCTGCGTCGATGGAGCCCTCGGTAACTTCGCCGACACCGAACGCCGCAATCTGGAGGTATCCGATGGACGCCCTAGCCCGGACGAGATCGTGGCACGAGTGGGGAGCGGGGGTGGGGGGTATGGGAGCAGTCATGAGTGACGCGAAGAGCGATCAGGAGCGAATCGAGTCCCGAGCCCACCTGCTGCCCGAGGAGGCGGCCGCCGGCAGCGAGGATCCCGAGGCCCAGGCCGACGCGATCCTGACCGAGTCCGACATCCGGGAGGAGAACCCGGCAGCCGCCCCGGACACCGTGCTGGAACGGCGTACCTCGGAGCAGACGGTGACCCCGATCGAGCCTCCCGACTGAGCCGAACCTGCGGTGGGGCGCGGCACGCCCGCGTCCCGACCGCACCGGTCGGCGTAGATCGGATAGCGTCGGAGCCATGCCCGACAGCGGTTACCCCTGGCCCATCTCCACGACCCGACTCGACAACGGCCTACGTGTGGTGGTCAGCGAGGACCGCACCGCACCCGCGGTCGCGGTCAACCTCTGGTACGACGTCGGCTCCCGCCACGAGCCGACCGGACAGACCGGTTTCGCCCACCTGTTCGAGCACCTGATGTTCGAGGGCTCGGTAAATGTCGCGAAGACCGAGCACATGAAGCTGGTGCAGGGGGCGGGCGGTTCGCTCAACGCCACCACCAATCCGGATCGGACGAACTACTTCGAGACCGTTCCGGCCGAGCACCTGGAGTTGGCGCTCTGGCTGGAGGCCGACCGGATGGGCGGTCTGGTGCCGGCCTTGACCCAGGACACGCTGGACAACCAGCGGGAAGTGGTCAAGAACGAGCGCCGGCAACGCTACGAGAACGTGCCCTACGGCGACGCCTGGCTGCGGCTGCTGCCGCTGCTCTATCCGCCGGGGCATCCGTACCATCACGCCACCATCGGCTCGATGGCCGACCTGAACGCCGCCGACCTGGCCACCTTCCAGGCCTTCCACCAGACCTACTACGCACCGAACAACGCGGTGCTGACCGTGGTCGGTGACACCACGGTGGACGAGGTGGTCCGGCTGGCCGAGAAGTACTTCGGTGGCCTGGAGCCCCGGGTGGAGATCCCCCCGGCCCCGGACGGCCGCACCGTGCCGGCCACCGGGGTTCCGGCGGTCGAGGAGGTGGTCACCGAGGTGCCGGCACCCCGGGTGTACGTGGCACACCGGACCCACCCCTTCGGCAGCCCCGGCTACGACGTGGTGACCGTGCTGGCCACCGTCCTCGGCAGCGGTCGGGGCAGCCGGCTCTACCAGCGGCTGGCCGACGGCGAACGGATCGCCCAACCGGACCTGGTCGGGGCGTACGGGGTGGATCTGGCGCACGCCCCGGCACCCCTGATCGCCACCGCCACCGCCCGCCCCGGGATCGGCAGCGAGCGGCTGACCGAGGGGCTGACCCAGGTGGTCGACGAACTGGCCACCGTGCCGGTGACCCCCACCGAGCTGGAGCGCGCCAAGGCGTTGCTGACCACCTCCTGGTGGCGGCAGATGTCGACTGTGGATGGTCGGGCGGACGTGCTGGGCCGCTACGCCACCCAGTTCGGCGACCCGGCCACCGCAGCCGAGCGGCTGCCGGCCTGGCAGGCGGTCACCGCCGAGCAGATCGCCGAGGTGGCCGCCGAGGTGCTGACCGCCGACGACCGGGTCACCCTGATCTACCGCCCCGAGGAGAAGCCATGACTCTGATCGCCGAACGTCCCGGTCCGGGCGCGGCTCGTCCGTACCGGTTCCCGCAGGTGGTCCGTCGGACCGTGGCCGGCGGTCAGGTGATCGCCGCGCATCTGCCCGGGCAGAACCTGGCCGTGGCGGTGCTGCTGCTGGACGCGGGAGCGGGCCGGGAGCCGGTCGGCAAGGAAGGGCTGGGCGGGGTGCTGTCCAAGGCCCTGGAGGAGGGTACGAGTCAGCGGGACGCCACCGCGTACGCCCTGGCCATCGAGGCCCTGGGCACCGAACTGGTGACCGGGCTGGACTGGGACAGCTTCCAGGTCAGTGTGCAGGTCCCGGTGGAGCGGCTGGGCGCGGCCGTGGAACTGCTCGCCGAGGCGGTGCGTACCCCGAGGTTGGACCCGGACGATGTGCGGCGGGTCCGGGACGACGAGGCGACGGCGTTGCGGATGGACTGGGCCAACCCCGGCCCGCGCGCCGACGCGGTGCTGCGCGCCGACCTGTTCGGCATCGACAACCGGTTGGGCCGGCCCTTGTACGGGGACCCGGACTCGGTGGCCGCCCTGGACGTCGAGGACGTCACCGTCTTCCACTCGGAGTGGTTCATCCGCCCCGGCACCCTGGTGGTCGCCGGTGACCTGGACCGGATCGACCTGGACGCCCTGGCCGCGACCGCCTTCGCCGGCACCGGGGGTGGGCCGGTGGACCGGGGTGGGCCGATCGAGGTCCCGGTGCGTACCGGTCGTCGGATCATCCTGGTGGACCGACCGGGGTCGGTGCAGTCGACCCTGCGCCTGGGCCACCCCGGGCCCCACCGGGGGCACCCGGACCATGTGCCGATCGTGCTGGCCGGCACGGTGCTCGGTGGCGCCTTCACCTCCCGGCTGAATCACCTGATCCGGGAGGTACGGGGCTACACGTACGGCATCCGGGGGGATTTCGCCTCCTCCCGCCGCTACGGCCGGTTCGCGGTCAGCTCCGGGGTGCAGACCGCGGTCACCGCGCCCGCCCTGGTGGAGTCGGTCGGGGAGATCGCCCGCACCCAGGCCGGTGGGGTGACCGAGGACGAGCTGGCGGTGGCCCGGTCCTGGCGGGCCGGGCAGCTGTCGGTGGAGTTGCAGAGCCCCCGGGCGATCGCCGGGGCCCTGACCACCCTGGCGGTGCACGACCTGCCGGACGACTACCACGCCCGGCTGCGTCAGGCCCTGCTCGACGCCGACGTGGCGCAGGTCTCGGCCGCCGCCGCCACCCACCTGTACCCGGAGGCGCTGACCCTGGTGGTGGAGGGGGACGCCGCCCTCATCCGGGACGAACTGGTGGCCACCGGGCTGGGGGAGGTGATCGACCACGCGTCGGCGTAGCCGATGTGATGTCGGTCGCCGATGGGTGGGAAAGCGTTCCCAGCCGCCCTGCCTGGCTGGGTAGCCTCGCGGGCATGAGGATCGGCATTGTGGGGGCCACCGGCCAGGTCGGTGGCGTCATGCGGCAGGTGTTGGCGGATCGGGAGTTCCCGGCGGAGCAGGTGCGGCTTTTCGCCTCGGCCCGCTCGGTCGGGCGCACCCTGCCCTGGCGGGGCGGGGAGGTGGCCGTCGAGGACGCGGCCACCTCGGACTACTCGGGGCTGGACATCGTCCTCTTCTCGGCCGGTAAGGGCACCGCCACGGAGCTGGCCCCCCGGGTCGCCGCGGCCGGTGCGGTCGTCATCGACAACTCCTCGGCCTTCCGGACGGACCCGCAGGTGCCGCTGGTCGTCGCCGAGGTCAACCCGCACGCCATCGCCGTACGCCCCAAGGGCATCATCGCCAACCCGAACTGCACCACCATGGCCGCGATGCCGGTGCTGCGTCCGCTGCACGAGGAGGCGGAGCTGGTCAGCCTGGTCGTCTCCACCTACCAGGCGGTCTCCGGTGCCGGCCTGGCCGGCGTCGCCGAGCTGGACGAGCAGGTCCGCAAGGTGGCCGAGGGCGCTACCGGCCTGACCTACGACGGTGCCGCAGTGGAGTTCCCCGCGCCGCGTTCGTTCGCCCGCCCGATCGCCTTCAACGTGCTGCCGCTCGCCGGTTCGATCGTCGAGGACGGTTCGGCGGAGACCGACGAGGAGCAGAAGCTGCGCAACGAGAGCCGCCGGATCCTGGAGATCCCCGGCCTGAAGGTCTCCGGCACCTGTGTCCGGGTGCCGGTCTTCACCGGGCACTCGCTGCAGATCAACGCCCGGTTCGCCCGGCCGATCAGCCCGCAGCGCGCCGCCGAGCTGCTCGACGGTGCCCCCGGTGTGGCGCTCAGCGAGGTACCCACCCCGTTGCAGGCGGCCGGGCAGGACCCGACCTTCGTGGGCCGGATCCGGGCCGACGAGACCGTCGAGCACGGTTTGGCGCTGTTCTGCTCCAACGACAACCTGCGCAAGGGTGCCGCCCTCAACGCCGTGCAGATCGCCGAGCTGGTCGCCGCCGAACTCTAGCCTTCCCCCGGCCCCGGCCAGGTGCGTTACTGGTCGGGGCCCTCGGGTAGACGCATGGTCGCCCCTACACCGAGAGGGAGGCACCATGACAACGGTCGGAGAGTTCATGACCACCCGGTTGGTGACCATGGACGGCAACGACACCCTTGTCGCGGCCGCCCAGGAGATGCGTGACGCTGCGATCGGCGACGTGGTGGTGACCGATGGCGACAACGTGATCGGCATCATCACGGACCGGGACATCACGATCCGGGCGGTGGCCGAGAACCTGGACCCGAACACCACCCGGCTGCACCAGCTCACCACCAAGGACGTGATCACGGTCAGCCAGTACGACAACGTGATCTCCGCCGCCGACCTGATGCGTACCTACGCCATCCGGCGGCTACCGGTGGTCGAGGACGACCGGCTGATCGGTCTGGTGTCCATGGGTGACCTGGCCGTCGAGCGGGAACCCCAGTCCGTGCTGGCCGACATCAGCGCCGACGACCCGAACAACTGACTCCGTACGCCCGTAGGCCGGCTCCCCGATCTTCCGGGGGGCCGGCTTTCGGCTGTCTCACCCCGCGCGTCGGGCACCCCTCACCCGATTCGGGCTAGATTGCCCGTCCACCAGCCGGGGACCCTGCTGCGACGGTGCGGGCAGGTCGCCGCGGGACCTGCGCCGCCCGCACGGACTCCGGACCTGCCGACCGGGAGGGAGAGGCCCGATGGGGGAAGCGACCGTGCGGTTCTTCGAGGAACTCGACCGGCAGGGGTACGACCCCCTGCTGGCGAAGCTCTCCGGAACCGTGCGCCTGGACCTGCACGAGGGGCCCCAGACCACGCACTGGCTGATCCGGATCGACCGGGGTCGGCTGCGGATCAGCCGGGAGGACATGGCGGCGGACACGGTGGTCGGCACCAGCCCGGAACTGTTCGATGACATGGTCCTCGGACGGGAGAACGGGCTGGCCGCGTTGCTGCGGGGAGACATGACCATCACCGGTGACGCCCGCCTGGTCGTGCAACTGGATCGGATCCTCCCCGGGCCTGCGGACAGCCGGGGACCGCGTCGCTACCGGAAGGAGAGGCCCTGATGGTGCGGAGCAACACCGTGCGGATCCTGGACGGCAACACCTTCGTGGTGTCCGAGACCACCGGGGACATCGAGGCGAACCCGACCGAGCCGACGGGGCTCTTCGCCATCGACACCCGGTTCCTGTCCAAGTGGCTGCTCACCGTCAACGGCGAGCGGCTCAACGCCCTCTCCTACGACGACCTCCAGTACTACGAGTCGCGCTTCTTCCTGGTGCCGGGGATGGCCACCCACTATGTCGACGCCAAGTTGTCGATCATCAGGGAGCGAGTTGTCGGGGGCAGCTTCCGGGAGAGCATCACCATCCTCAACCATGACGAGAAGGCGGTCGATCTGGAGGTCCGGATGGAGGCCGCCGCCGACTTCGCGGACCTGTTCGAGGTCAAGGACGAGATCCTGAACAAGAAGGGCGAGACGTACGCCGAGGCGGGCCCGGACCGGTTGCGGCTGGGCTACCGGCGGGGCAACTTCCGGCGAGAGACCGTCATCTGCTCCTCCGAGCCGGCGACCTACGACCGCGACGGCTTCGCCTACCGGCTGCACCTGGAGCCGAACGAGCAGTGGAGCACAAGCATCGACGTGCGCACCCACGCCCTCGGTCCCGGCGGCCGGGACCTGCGGTTCGGGCTGCGGGTGCACGACACCGAGCGGCTGGCCCTGCACCACGATCTCCAGGAGTGGATCGCCAAGGCCCCCAAGGTCAACAGCGAGCACGGTCAGGTCGCCGCCACCTACCAGCGGTGCCTGGTGGACCTGGCCGCGTTGCGGTTCACCCCGCTGTCGCTCGGCGGGCAGACCCTGCCCGCCGCCGGCCTGCCCTGGTTCATGACCATGTTCGGCCGGGACAGCATCCTGACCTGCCTGCAGACCCTGCCGTTCACGCCGGAGCTGAGCGTGACCACCCTGCGGATCCTGGCCTCCCTGCAGGGGTCCCGATTCGACGACTTCCGGGAGGAGGACCCGGGCCGGATCCTGCACGAGATGCGCTACGGCGAGAGCGCGGCGTTCGAGGAACAGCCCCACTCGCCGTACTACGGATCGGTGGACGCCACCCCCCTGTTCGTGGTGCTGCTCGACGAGTACGAGCGGTGGAGCGGCGACGTGGCGCTGGTCCGGGAGTTGGAGCAGGAATGTCGTCGGGCGGTGCGGTGGATCGACGAGTGCGCCGACCTGGTCGGCAACGGCTACATCTGGTACGAGCGGCGCAACACCGAAACCGGCCTGGAGAACCAGTGCTGGAAGGACTCCTGGGATTCCATCTCGTACGCCGACGGCACCCTGCCGCCCTTTCCCCGGGCCACCTGCGAGGTGCAGGGTTACGCGTACGACGCGAAGCTGCGCGCGGCCCGACTGGCCCGCCTGTTCTGGGACGACCCGGAGTACGCGGAGCAGTTGGAGCGGGAGGCCGGTGAGCTGAAGGAGCGGTTCAACCGGGACTGGTGGGTGGCCGGCGGGGGCTACTACGCCCTGGCCCTGGACCCGGACGGCCGGCAGTGCGACGTGCTCAGCTCCAACATCGGGCACCTGCTGTGGAGCGGCATCGTCGCCGAGGAGCGGGCCGCACAGGTGGCCGCGCACCTGGTGGGTGACCGGCTCTTCACCGGCTGGGGGGTGCGGACCCTGGCCGAGGGGGAGGTCCGGTACAACCCCATCGGCTATCACAACGGCACGGTGTGGCCCTTCGACACCTCCTTCTGCGCCTGGGGCCTGCGTCGCTACGGCTTCGTGGAGGAGGCCGCCACCCTGGCCAGCGGGATCCTGGACGCCGCCCGCTACTTCGACGGCCGGTTGCCGGAGGCCTTCGGTGGCTACCCGCGTGAGCAGACCAGGTTCCCGGTGGAGTACCCCACGGCGTGCAGCCCGCAGGCCTGGTCGACCGGGGCCCCGCTGCTGCTGCTGCGCACCATGCTGGGTCTGGAGCCGCACGACGGGCACCTGACGGTGGAGCCGCGGCTGCCGGTCGGCATGGGTCGGATCGAGGTGCTGGACATTCCGGGGCGCTGGGGGCGGGTGGACGCCTTCGCCCGTGGCCGCCTCGACGTGCACAGACTCGCCGACTGAGGGTGGTCGGGGCCACCTGCGCCGGACCGTGGTCCCTACCCGCGCGTAACCTACGCGTTGTAAAGTTGGCCCATGCCGGAACTCGTGTATCCGCCCGTGATCGCCGCCGCCAAGACCATGTTCCGGGTGCTCGACCTGCGGCTGAACGTGGAAGGCAGCCACCACGTGCCCCGTACCGGCGGGGCGGTCATGGCCAGCAACCACGTCAGCTACCTGGACTTCATCTTCTGCGGGCTGGGTGCCCTGGATTCCGGGCGGCTGGTCCGCTTCATGGCCAAGGAGTCCGTGTTCCGGCACCGGGTGTCCGGCCCGCTGATGCGCGGGATGCGACACATCCCGGTGGACCGGGGCGCCGGTGCCGAGTCGTACGCCGCCGCACTCACCGCCCTGCGCGCCGGCGAGGTGGTCGGCGTCTTCCCGGAGGCGACCATCAGCCGGTCCTTCACCGTCAAGGAACTCAAGAGCGGTGCCACCCGAATGGCCGGCGAGGCGGGCGTCCCCCTGCTGCCGGTGGCGCTGTGGGGGACCCAGCGGCTGTGGACCAAGGGGCGTCCCCGCACCCTCACCCGCCGGCACACCCCGATCACCATCCTGGTCGGCGAACCCCTGGACCCGGCCGGCTATCCGGACCCCACCGCGATGAACGCCGACCTCAAGATCCGGTTGGCGGAGCTGGTCGACCGGGCCCAGCGGGAGTACCCGGACCAGCCGACCGACCCCGAGGACCGGTGGTGGCTCCCGGCCCACCTCGGCGGCACCGCACCGACCCCGGAGCAGGCCGCCGCCCTGGACACCGCCGAGCGCCAGACCCGGACGCGCTGACCGCCTCCGGCGGCCCTACCGGTGGCCGGAGGCCGCGTCGTACCGCATCCGGTCGGTGCTGCGGGGGCGGTAGTAGTCGTCCCGGGAGCGGAACTCGACCGGCAGTGACCCGGGCAGGATCACCCGCGGCTGACCGGGGTGCGGCGAGACCAGGGCGTGCCGGGACAGCGCGTCCCGCTCCGGCGGGGACAGGTCCACCAGTTCGGGACGGGTCAACCGGAAGGTGGCAACCGCTCGGCGAATCTCCTGGCTCAACCGCTCGATCTGCGGGCCCGGCCCGATCAGGGCCAGCGCCGGCTGCTGGATGGTGCGCAGCGCGTCGCAGACCACCAGCAGCCGGGCCGCCGAGCCCGAACCGGGGCTCGACAACTCCAGCCGGGAGGGCCACTGCCAGCGGATCTGCCCGCTGATCAGGGTCGAGGCCCCCCGGCGTGGCCGGGCGCCGACGACGGCCATACGCGGGGTGCTGCCGACGTACACCAGCCGGTGGTCGGTGACGGTCACGGTGACCGTGTGGGGCAGGGCCCAGGTCCGCCGGGCCTCGGTGGGGCCGAGCAGATGGCCGGCCACCTTTACCTGGTGCCGGGCGAGCACCCACTCGTCCTGGGCCGGCACCAACTCGTGGCGCCGGTCCAGGGTCGGGCCGGTGTCGTCCGTGGCGTCGAAGCGGTGCGGCGCGACGAAGAAGGGGGACGCGTCATCGTGCATCCTGACGAACCTCCGGTGCAGACGGCATCTGCGCATCAGCCTCGCCCAGTGCCACCTGCGGTGTCATGACGCCCGTTAGGGGGTCGGCCACTCGGTCGACGCCTGCGACCGGTAGATGCCGATCTCCTCCGGTCGGATGAGACCGTCCTCGATCGCCCGGGCCAGCAGGGCCGCCTTAGTGGCCGCCGGCCTACCCATCCGGCTGTATTTGATCCGCGCCCGGTCGACGTACTGCTTGACGGTGTGCTCGCTGATCCGCATCCGTCGCGCGACCGAGGCCTTGGACATCGACTGGAACCACAGCAGCAGCGCCTCACGTTCCTTGTCCGACAACACCGGTCGGCCCGGCCGTGAGTCGCCGACCATCGCCCCGGCCAGTGCGGGCGCCACGTACGGGCGGTCACTGGCCGCGGCCAGCACGGTAGCCACACAGTGCTGCCGTCCCTCGTGCTTGGCGAGGAAGGCCACCGCTCCGGCGTCCAGTGCGGCGAGCATGGTCGGCGGATCCGAGTGCTCCGAGTAGACCACCACCCGTCGGCCGGTGGCGCTGAGCTCGGCCAGCTTGTCCAGCACCAGGCGGCCGTGCAGCCGCAGGTCGAGCAGGACGACATCGGCATGGGGGGCGGCCCGCAGCACCACGTCGGGATCGTCGCCGGTGGCCAGCACGGTCAGCCGCGGCTCGATGGCCAGCCAGGCGCGGATGCCGTCGATGACCACGGGGTGGTCGTCGACGATCGCCACCCCGACCGGCCGCCCCGGCGTCAACGACGCCAGCGGGTCTGCGTCCATCTGATCTCCCCGTCCCGTTCGTAGAGGTGCTCCACCTGCTCGTCGTCCCGCTCCGGTGCCGGCCCGGCGGTGTCCGGGCCGGGCCGGTCCGGGACGACCAGGCTGACCACCACCTCCTCCGGCCCGGCGACGATGGTCAACCGCGCCCAGTCACGCTCGTCGGCGAGGGTGCTGGTGAGCGGTTCGGCCAGCCGACGACGAACCTGCACCGGAAGTGCTGGTGGTGTACCGATTGTGACAAGATCGATCGACAGGCCCTCGCGCTCGGCCAGGTCGGCCGCCGCCCGCAGTTCGTGCAGCAGCGGATGGGGCACATCGTCGGATTCGACGATCAGCCGCCGCAGCCGGGCCGCCGCCCGTACGCAGCGGCGCTGGACCTGCGGGTCGGAGGGATCCGCCCGCCCCTGGGCCAGTTCGGTCAACACCTCGGTGGCGGCCTCGCTGGCCACGGCCAGCCGGTCGTGCCGTTCCCTGCGGGCCTGCTCGGCGGCCTCCCGTTCGGCCAGCATCACATTGGCCGCGGCGGCGTTGGCCGCCCGGTCCCGGGAGAGCAGCCCGAGCGCCCGAGCCCCGGCGAAGACCGCCACCGGCAGCGACGAGGTGCCGTAGAGCGCCATCGCGGCGCGCGCCAGATCGGCCCCTCCGGTGGCGTCGTAGAACACGACCGCGGCCAGGGCGGTGGCCCCGTGCGCGGCCAGCAGGGCGAGCAGCCACCGCACCGGCCGGCCCCAGAGCACCACCAGGAAGAACCAGGCCAGGGTGCCCCAGACCCAGTTGGCCGGGCCGAACAGGTGGGCGCGTCCCACCGCGGCGAACACCGCCACGTCGACCGCCAGCAGCAGCCCGGCCAGCGGCGGCAGGGGCAACGGGTCGTCCCGCAACAGCCGCACCCCGGCCAGCAGCCCGACGGCCCCCACCAGCACCCATCCGCCGAGCACCACCTGGGGTGCGGCCAGTTCCGCACGGGTGCCCAACACGGCGGGCAAGGCGATCGTCAGGTGCCAGACCAGCGCGATGGTGACCGCCACGATCCGGGCACCCCGGTCGGAGATGCGGGCCACCGCAGCGGCCGCCTGCCCCACCCCGACCTTCACCGCCGTGGTCGCCGCCCTGCCGTCGTACGCGCCGGCGGTCGGCATGACGGCAGGGGAGAGGCGGACGGCCTCCGGATCAGCCGACATCGGACCACTCCAGCCGGATCCGGGTGCCCTGTCCGGGGGCGGAGTCCACCTCTGCCCGACCGTCGATGCTGGCCATCCGGCCGATGATGGACTCGCGCAGCCCGTACCGGTGGGCGGGGACGGTGGCCGGGTCGAAGCCCGGACCCTCGTCGCGTACCTCGACCATCACCTGGCCGGCGCGGCTGCGCAGGCGCAGCGTGGTGGCGGCGCCGGGGGCGTGCCGAGCCGCGTTGGCCAGCGCCGCGTGGGCGCTCTCCGCGATCACCTCGGCGACCGCGGCCGGGAGGGTGCACGGCGGCAGGTCCGCGTTGACCGGCAGGCTCGGCAGGCGGGCCAGGATCTCCCGCAGCCGTTCGTCCAGCCGCCGGGTGGCGTCCGCCGGCACCGACCGGGCCTCGGCCAGGGCGGCCAGGGTACGCAGGTCGGCGGCGCACCGCTCGCGCAGTGCCGTCGAGGGGCCGCTGACCACCCCCTGTCCGACCATGGTCAAGGTGGCCAGGACGGTGTCGTGCAGGTCCCGGTTCTGCTGGCGTTCCGCCTCCCGGGCGTTACGGGCGACCAGTGCGGCCCGGGAGGCGCGCTGGGCGGCCACGAAGTCGGTGTCCGCCCGTGCCATCCGGCGGCGCATCACCGCGGTCAACATCGCGGTGATGGCGGTCTGGGCCAGCAGGGTGGCCGCGTGGGCCCGCGCCTCGGTGGGATTGCCGGCCGCCTGGGCGCCGGTCGCGTAGGCCACGGTGACCAGCAACCCCGCCGGGATCGACCAGCGGGCCGGAGCAGTGGCCTGGGTGTTGATCACAGTGCCGCTGGCCAGCACCGCGATCCAACTGGCCTCTCCGGGCAGCACCTCCGGCGCGACGAGCACCGGAATGGCCAGGCAGGCGGCCACGGTGAGGGCCACCTCCCCGACGATCAGGGGTGCGCCGATGCCGTGGTGCCAGGCGCGGGCGGCGTACCAGATCGACCAGGCGGTCAGCACCGCCACCGCCGGCACGAGCAGGTCGGTGTGCACCGGTGGGGTACGCACGGCGAGGGCCACCACCGCACAGACCAGCCCGCAGGTGAGTCGCAGCAGTGCCGGTAACCGGGTGAAGACGAAGGCGAAGGCCCCGGTCGCCGGAGGATCGACTGTGGAGGGCGGTGCGGTCAGTGGGGCCAGTGCCGGCATCGGGTGAAGGCGTCCTTCGCGACAAACGACCCGATCCGGGTACGCGCTGAGAAATCGACGTCGGAGAATAACATAATGCGACCGTGGGAGTGCCGTTCGGCTTTGGCGGCGGAGTGTCGAACCCGCGCGTCAGGAGGCGACCCGCCGCAGGTTGTTGATCGTGGCCTCGGTTCGCGGGCAGCCCGCACCTGACGTAATATGCATTGATCAATCTCGATGCGTCAGGGGGTGGCATGAAGATCCGACTAGCAGTCGGAACCGCACTCACCGCCGGTCTGGTGGCCGGCAGTGTCGGCCTCGCCGGGCTGGCCGGTGCGGTCCCGGGTGCCGAAGGTCCGTCCGCCGCAGTCGCCGCCGGGGCGCCGGCCGCGCTCGCCGTCGGCGATTTCGACTTCTCCCGGCCGGAAACGGTCGCCACCGGGCTCCAGGTGCCCTGGGGGATGGACTTCCTCCCGGACGGTAGCGCGTTGGTGGCCCAACGTCCCACCGGGCAGATCGTCCGGGTGCGGCCGGGTCAGCAGCCCGAGGCGGTCGTCCAGATCTCCGGGGTGAGTGCCACGAGCGAGGGGGGCCTGCTGGGCCTGGCGGTCTCCCCGACCTACGCCCAGGACGGCTGGATCTACGTCTACTTCACCACCGCGACCGACAACCGGATCTCCCGCTTCCGGTTGACCGCCCCGCAGACCCAGCAGCCCATCCTCACCGGGCTGAGCCGGGCCTCGATCCACAACGGCGGCCGGATCGCCTTCGGGCCGGACGGCATGCTCTACGTCGGGGTCGGTGACGCCGGACAGACCGCCACCGCGCAGAACCCGCAGAGCCGCAACGGCAAGATCCTGCGGATCCGACCGGACGGCACGGTGCCGCCGGACAACCCGATCGCGGGCTCGCCCGTCTACAGCCTCGGCCACCGGCACGTACAGGGGCTGGCCTGGGACGCCCAGGGACGCCTGTACGCCACCGAGTTCGGCCAGAACACCTGGGACGAGGTCAACCTGATCGTGGCGGGCGGCAACTACGGCTGGCCCACCGTCGAGGGGCGGGCCGGCGACCCCCGCTTCCGGGACCCACTGATCACCTGGACCCCCGCCGAGGCCTCACCGAGCGGCGCCACCATCGCCGGAGACCGGCTCTTCGTGGCCGCCCTGCGCGGCAACCGGCTGTGGAACGTGCCGCTGACCGGATCCGGGTCGGTGGGCACCCCGACCGCGGAACTGCTCGGCACCTACGGTCGACTGCGGACGGTCGAATACGGCCCGGACGGCTGGCTCTGGGTCACCACCAGCAACCGCGACGGCCGGGGCACCCCGGCGGCAAGTGACGACCGGATCCTGCGCTTCCCGCCCCGGGACACCACCCCGCCGCCCACCACGCCCCCGCCGACGTCGCCTCCGCCCACCACCCCGCCGCCGACCACGCCTCCGCCGACCACCCCGCCGCCCACCTCCGGGCCGGCGGCCTGCACGGTGAGTTGGACGGTCAACCAGTGGAACACCGGCTTCACCGCCGAGGTACGGGTCACCAACCGGGGCGCCGCCCTCAACGGTTGGACCCTGACCTGGTCCTTCAGCGGTAACCAGCAGGTCACCGGAGGATGGAACGCCGAGATCACCCAGTCCGGGCGTACCGTGACCGCACGCAATGCCGGATGGAACGCCGCCCTGCCGACGAACGGCACGGCGAGCTTCGGCTTCCAGGCCACCTACTCCGGCACCAACAACCCGCCCAACGACTTCCGGCTCAACGGCACGACCTGTCAGGTCGGCTGACCACCAGCGATCCTCGACGTACCCTGGTGCGGCCCAGCCCGCCACCGCCCGGTCGGCGGTGCGGGCCGGGCCGCACCTTGTTGCCCACCCCGGACAGTCGATGTGACGGCGGTCACGCCGAATCGGGACCCGAAGCCGGTACGCCGGTCGTCTTACCGGTTGTGAAAGCAGGCATGGACGCGGCTGACGAGGGAGAACTCGTACGTCGGATCGCCCGGGGAGATCGGCGGGCGTTCGACGAGCTCTACCGGCGTACCGCGCCGTGGCTGGAGGTGCGCCTCCGCCGCCGGTGCGCCGATCCCGACCTGGTCGCCGAGGTGTTGCAGGACACCTACCTGACCATGTGGCGGGCCGCGGGCAGCTTCGCCGGCCGCGGGGGCGGCGGGGCGCGGGGCAGCGCGGTGGGCTGGCTGTGGACCATCGCCGCCCACCACCTGGTCGACGCCTTCCGCCGCCGGGCCCGCCGGGCCCAGCGGCCGCAGGTACCCCTGATGCCGGCCACCGCCCCCGCGGCGGAGGACGAGGTGATGGCCGCCCGGGTCGGGCAGGAACTGGAACAGGCCCTGCTCGCCCTGCCGGCCGAGGTCCGTGCCGCCCTGCGGGCCACCGTCCTCGACGGACTCTCCTCCCGTGAGGCGTCGGTGCTGCTGGGGGTACCGGAGAACACCGTCAAATCCCGGGTCCGCCGAGCGCGGATCGCCCTGCGGGAGGCCCTGTCATGAGCACCCACGTCTCCCTGTCACAGCTCGACCGGTACGCCGCCGGGGATCCCGCCCTCGACGAACCCAGCGTCTGGGCGATCGAGGTGCACCTGGAGGAGTGCGCGGACTGCCGGGCCCGGTTGGCCGGTAGCACCACCGGCGACAGCCGGGCGGTGATCGAGCGGGTCGCGGCCGGCCTGGCCCGGGAGATCGCCGCGTCACCGGCTCCGGACACCCGTACCCGACCCTGGTCGGTGCTGCGGCACCGGTGGCTGGTCGGCACCCTGGCGCCCTGGCTGGCGATGACCGCCGCGGTGATCGCCTGCGCCGCCCTGCTCAGCGGGCTGCGGACCGGGCTGCCCTCCCTGGTGCTGCTGATCGCACCGCTGGCCCCGCTGCCCGGGGTGGCGGTCGCCTGGCACCGCCGGGCCGATCCGGCCTGGGAAGTGGTCGCCGCCACACCCGCTGCCGGCCTGATCACCCTGCTGCGGCGTACCGCTGTGGTGTTGGCCTTTGTCATTCCCGGGCTCGCTCTCGTCGGCGCCGGGACCGGGGTGTCGTTGGCGCTGATCCTGCTGCCCTGCCTGGCCTTCACGGTCGCCACCCTCCTGCTGGGAACCCTCGTCGGGGTACGGCGAGCCGCGATTGGGCTGATCCTGACCTGGACGATCGTCGTGGTCGCACCCAGCCTGGCCACCGCCCGGATGCCGGTGCTCCTGGAACCGGAAAGCGCCACCGTGTGGGCGCTGGCCACGGCGGTCCTGACCGTCGGCGCGATCCTCCGGGTCAACGGATTCCGGCGGCTGTCCCACCACGACTAGGCGAACCCGCCGACCACCGAACTGAGAAGAGACGATGATGCGTGCCCTGAGTACGGCCGAAACGGCCCCCACCACCCATCCCTGGGTGATCCACGCGGAGGGCCTGCGGGTCCGCGCCGGACGGCACCTGGCCGTCGACGGCCTGGACCTGACCCTGAACCCCGGGGTGCACGGGCTGCTCGGCCCCAACGGCGCCGGGAAGACCACCCTGATGCGGGCCCTGGCGACCGTCCTGGCCCCGTCCGGCGGTCGGCTGACCCTGCTCGGGCAACCGGTCGACGGCCGCGCCGACCTGCGAGCGGTGCGCCGCACCCTCGGCTACCTGCCACAGCACTTCGGCTTCTACCCCCGGTTCACGGTGCGGGAGTTCGTCGCGTACATGGCCTGGCTCAAGGAGATGCCCAAGACGCGCATCCCCGCCGCCGTACAGCGGTCCATCGACCGGGTAGGGCTGACCGCCAAGGCCGACGCCCGACTCAAGACCCTCTCCGGCGGCATGTTGCGCCGGGCCGGCATCGCGCAGGCCATCGTCAACGATCCGCAGATCCTGCTGCTCGACGAGCCGACCGTCGGCCTGGACCCGGAACAGCGACTGGACTTCCGCGAACTGCTGCGGGAGATCGGCACCGACAGCTGCGTGCTGGTCTCCACCCACCTGGTCGAGGACGTGGCGGCGGCCTGCACGGAGGTCCTGCTGGTCAACGAGGGCCGGCTGGAGTGGCAGGGCACCCCGGAGATGCTGATCGCCCAGGGCGGCCAGGAGTACGCCGGCGACAGCGCGGCCGAACGCGGCTACTCCGCCATCCTGCGCCGCAGCCGTACGGAGGCCGCCCGATGAGCATCCTCGGCATCGAACTGCGCCGCTCCGCCGCCCTGGGTGCGGCCCTGGCCACGGTGGTGATCGGGGTCGGCGCGCTCTATGGCGCAACCGGCCGCTGGTCGAGTGGCTGGATGCCGCTGGCCATGGCCATCCGGGAGTACCTGCTCCTGCTGTGGCCGCTGGCCCTGGCCGCCGGTGCCTGGCAGGGCCGCCGGGAGCACCGGGCGAAGGTCGGCGAACTGTTCACCACCACCGCCCGGCCCCGCGCCCAGCGGATGCTGCCGGTCCTCGGTGCGATGGCCATCACCCTCGCGGTCGCCTACCTGCTGGTGACCGGGGCGGGCATCATCGGGATCATCACCACCGCCCAGCACCTGCCCGTGCTGAACTTCGCCGTCGTGACCGGAGTCGGTGCGCTGTCCCTGATCGCCGCGGCGTGGCTCGGACTGGGGATCGGGCGCATGCTCCCCGCCCTGGTGACCGCCCCCGCCCTGGCGGTGGCCGGCGTCCTGCTGGTCTTCCTCAGCGCCATCCGGCTGGACGACTGGCTGGCTGCGGCGCTCAACCCGGTCCACGGTTCGAGCATGTTTCACGCCTACCAGACGATCGACAACCGGGTCAGCGGTGCGCTCGCGATCTCGATGGCCGCGCTCGCCGTCACCGGCCTGCTGTTGTTCGTGGCCGGTGGCTGGCGTGCCCGTACGGCGGCGGTGGTGCCGTTGGTGCTCGGGCTCACCGCGGCGATCGCGGTCGTACCCCGGGATGAAGACGTAGTGAACTGGCCGGTCGACCCGGTAGCGCGGGAGTTGGTCTGTACCGACGACACCCCGACGGTGTGCGTCAGTCGGATCCACGCCAACGTGCTCGACGCGCTGACCCCGTTGGCCCGAGAGGGCCTGACGGTGCTGGCGAAACTGCCGAACGCACCGACCGCCGTGCACGAGGACACCCACATGTACATGCTCGACGAGGTCAGGCCGCCCCGGAGCGATGCCGTCACGATCCCGGTCCGGATCGACGAACGTGGCAAGCTAGCCCACCCGGACGCTGTGCTGATCGAGATCGTCAAAGGGCTGGGAGTCTCGTACGAGCTGCAGTGCCAGAACCGCGATGAGGTGGTCGAACGTGCGGCGGCCTACTGGCTCCTGGGCCGTGAGCCGCAGTCGGATGTCGGAGTGATTCCTGAACTCATCTTCGAGGACCCAGAGATCAACACCGAGGCGGTCACGCTCTGGCAGGGGCTGCGGGAGCTGCCCGACGACGAGGCGCTGGCCCGGGTCACGGCGGTCCGCGACGCCCTCCTGGACTGCGCGGACATCAGCGGGATCCTGCCCGGGAGCGCCCGGTGACCTGGACGATGCTGTACCTGCGCTCGCGGCGGGTACCCCTGGCTCTGGCTGCGGCCCTCGGCGGCGCGACAGTGGTCTGGGCCCTGTGTCTGGCCTTTGCCGAGGAGCGGGACGTCGCCTCGACGGTGGTCGTCATGACCGTCCTGCTGATGGTCGCGGTGCTGGCACCGACCCTCGCCGGCCCGGACGACGACCTGGACCGGACCGCCTCGATGCGGTGGCCCTGGCGACGCGCGGCACACCTGCTCGCCGTACTGCTTGTCGCGCTCGGGGTCCTGCTCGTCACCCGGTACACCGGCGCCCGGTTCGGGCCGGTCGCCCTGGTGGTCCGCGACGCCGCCGGTCTGCTCGGGCTGACCGCCCTGTGCGCGAGCGTGGTCGGTGCCGCCCGGTCGTGGTTCCTGCCGCTGGGCTGGACCACCGTCGCGGCCCTCTATCCGATGACCGGCACCTGGGGAGCCGCCGCGACCTGGCAGAGCCAGCCACCCGACAGCGACGCCGCCACCCTTGTCGCCGCGACACTCGCCCTGGGCGGCCTGGTCACGTACTCGATCGTCGGCCCGGCCCGCCGGGAGGTGTCCGAGAACCCCTGAACGGTGAGCGATGCGGCTCGTTCATGCCGTGTATTCCCGATCCGCCGGGGTAACCGCCCGCAGCTTGAGCGACCCATGGTCGAAGGGGAGACGGTGATGGGTGTGGGAGTAGCGCTGGCTGCCGCCGCTGGGACTGCGGGCATCAACGAGGGGTCGAAGAGGGTGGCGGACCTGCTCCACGGCTCCCGTTCCTGTCTGATCGAGTTGACGAACCGGACAGGGCATGTGCTGCGAGTACAATCCCACACCCACGATCACGGCGGGTTCGCGGAGCCGCCGAGTGCCGAGGTGCCGGCTGAGACGATCGACATCTTCGGTTCGCAGAGCAAGGCCGACTCCTTCGCCACCGGAACGAACGGTTCGGTCACCTATCGCCTCGGCGACTCCAACACGACGGTGCGAATCGGTTGGAACCATCCGTTCGTCGGCGAGGTGGATTGCGACGCCCGCCTTGACGGTGCCGACAGGTTGGCGTTCCACCTGGACTGCATCGCGGGATCGGGCGACATGGCGCACGTGAAGTACCACCTACGCCCGGTGGACACGAGGGGCCACGCCGTCTTCGGCGCCATTCTGGAGAAGTGGGCGTCGATGGGGTACTCGAACAGTCCGCTGAAGTTTCCGGTCATGAGCGAGGGCGCCGTGGCCGACGGAGTCGGTCGGTTCCAGAACTTCGAAGGCGGAATGATCTACTGGCACCCCCAGATCGGGGCCTTCGTCATCTGGGGCCTGATCGGCGAGCGCTGGCTCCAGATCGGCAAGGAGCAGTTCGGCTACCCCATCACGGACGAGACGGCCACCCCGGACGGGATCGGCCGGTTCAACCACTTCCGTGCGTTCACGCCGAACGGGCCCGTCGACGCCTCGATCTACTGGACGCAGCAGACCGGTGCCCATGAGGTGTACGGCGGGATCCGCCAGAAGTGGGCGGAGATGGGCTTCGAGAAAAGTCATCTCCGATACCCGATCTCCCACGAGGAAGACCACGAAGGGGGACGCATCCAGCGGTTCCAGGGCGGTGCGTTGTTCTGGAACGGCCAGCAGGTGGTAGTGCGCTGAGCATCTGGCCACCGGAGCCGCTGCGGCTCGCGCGGCCCTCAGCAGAAGACCGGGGAAGGCGTCAGCACACCGGCGGCCAAATCGGTGGGCGGCTACCCGGCTGCTGTCTACGCCTCGGGCTGACGCTCCGTCACGTACGTTCCGCGCTGCGGCATGGTCATGACCAACCCCCGCTCCCGCAATAGCGCGATCGCAGCGCGGACCGTGCCGCGCGCCACGCCGTACTCCTGCTGTAGCCGGAGTTCGCTCGGGAGTGGCTTGAGTGGCTGCAACTCTCCCGACTCGATGCGCTTGGTGATCAGGTCAGCGAGCTGCACGTACAGGGGCGTCGGCGAGAACTGATCGACCATCACGTCAACCTACGTACGACCAGGAAGCACCAGTCATCGAGTAAGTCTTGTACGTACTAGACAAGTTGTACCTCCTGGACTTCTAGGGCCAGCTGCATTACCTTTTGCGTGAGCGGTAAACAACGGAGAGGACTCGAATGCTCACGCTGCGTCCGGTGATCAAACGTGTCCTGCGCCGACTGGTCGGCTGCCCAGCGCAGTCGCCGCCGCTAGACCGGACCGGCCCGGCCACCGTCTATCCGGATCGAACTGGCGCTTGGGCTCCGACCTCCCCACCCTCGCTGGAGGTCGCCCGTGCCCGGATCAGGGTGTGGCGCAGATTCCGCCACCTCTGGGGATGGCGATGAGTTCCCAGCTACCGAGGGCCGGCGACCTGGTGCGAGTGACCGGCTCGGCCAGCGTGCAGTTCATCAAGCCGATCATGTGCCGAGTCATCCGAGTGCTCGACTGGACCACGTACGACGGGTGGTGCTGGCTCGATGTGTATGAGCTGAACGCCAAGGGCGACGCCGTGGTCCGCCGATCGATCTTCGTACAGCCGGCCGGACTACGGCTACAGCGCCCCGCGCCCACACCTCGTAGGCCGACGCGGTCGGCCGCCATACCGAAAGTTGCTCGGCCCTGACCCGGCTCGACATGCGTCGCCACGCTGGCGGACCGCCGCGAGTAGTGCTGGCGCGGCAACGGTGCTACTGGCGCGCGGATGGCGCGGCAGCAGCCGGAAAAGCAGCTAGCTCGAACCCGTTCTCAGCCTGCGGTGGGCTACGGCGACGTAGGCCGCAGTAGGGCCAAGCACAGCGCCCGCGCTGAAAAGGCACACCCACAGTGTGGCAACGACCGTCGATCCGTCGGTCAGTGCTGCGATGCCTGCTACGTAGAACGTTGCCAGCGCTGCGGCGACGGCGAACGCGACCAGCAACTTCGCGTAAAGCCGTCCGCTCTTCGCGGAAATCTCGCCGACCCAGACCGCCGGCACGAACAGCAGCGGCACCAGGGCGGCACCCAAGCACGCCACCGAGCAGCAGATCGCCGGAAGGGCGAGTGGGCCACCGGGATCCCCATCGGTGATCCACACGTACACGAGCAGTCCGGCGTAGATGACGGGCACCTGCGCGACGAACACCACCCAGGCGACAACCGCGCCGACAGCGTGGCGATCAATCGGTCTGCTCATGATGCCTCCGGTGCGACGGCTCCAGGAAGGTATGCCACTCTGCCATGTTGCTGTTGCCCGGTGTGCCCTTTGCACTGCGCAGCGAGAGGACTCCGAGACCTGAGTGGCGGATCAGATTGCCGTCTTCGGTGTGCCTACGCGCAACCTGTTGCCGTCCGGGTCGGTCACCTCAAAATCGCGTCCCCACTCCATGTCATCGACCTCCGAGATGCCACAAGCGGCGGCCATCGCATCAACGTCTCCGACGTAGAGGTAGACCAATGTGCCGGGGCGGGCATCACCTGTGTGCTCGGACAGGTGCAGGTGCATGCCTCCTCGGGTAATCCCCACGTAGCGTGGCAGGTCAGGCGCGAACCGGTGTTCCCACTGCTTGACGAAGCCGAGCCTCTCGTACCACCGGGCGGAGGCGTCGGCATCGGTGACCCGAAGAACCGGTGCGAGATGTTCGTCCATTGGCCAAGTATCGGTGCCTGCCCGCAGGCCGGCGCGGCCCGCCTGCGGACCGCCTTGATCTGATAGAGATGCCGGCCTCGCGGAGGAGGCATTCCACGCTCCGGACGATGTGCGATTCCCTGTCGGCGTTCACCGGCTCGCAGCCGGCCCGCGTCCACTGGACGCCACCGAAACGATCTTCAAGTTCCTCCGCTGATGCAGTGGTGATCGCCGTCGAACGCCTAGCCCGTCCGCCTACCTGAGGAGTGCCAGGCAGCCAACACCTGCTCCTCTTTCTCCCTGCCAATGCCGATCTCGGCGGCCTGATCGTGGTTGCCGGCCTCGCCGCTCTCCACCATCCAGCGCCAGGTGTCGCGTACGGTCAGGGAGAGCGGCCGGCAGCGCAGGCCGGCTGCCTGCGCCCTGGTCGTGTCGACGCGCCACACGCCGCCGGACGTGCGCCAGAGGGGCAGCTCGGACCCCTGCCGTACGCCATGGCTGAGCAACACCTCGTCGGGCACCCAGTCGAAGATGGCGTCAGCCCGGGTCGCGTGGGCGCAGTCCGCCAGTAGTCCTGCGAAGGTGGCGCCACCCATCGGGGCGCAGACGTTGAACGCGCCGGAGGATTCTTCGGTGATGGTGTGGAGTGTGAACGCGGCCAGGTCGCGTACGTCGATCGGCTGGATCATGCGGTCGGGGGAGCCGGGGGCCAGGACTTCTCCACCGGCAGCCACGCGGCGCAGCCACCATGGCAGGCGGCCGACGTACTCACGCGGACCCAGCACGACACCGGGGCGCAGGATCGTTGTCCGGTCAGCACCGAACGCGGCGACGGCCGCTGCCTCACAGCCGGCTTTCCGGTAGCCGTACGGGCTCGGTCCGTCCTCGGTCTCGGGGCCGGCGTCAGGCGGGCAGTAGAGCACTTCCGACTGCTCGCTGAGGGGTTTCAGCGGCCAGTCTCGGTAGACGCTGACCGTGGACATGAAGACGTAGCGATCGGCGACGGGAGCGAGGGCGCGAGCCACGTCGAGGACATTCCTCGGCACGTAGCCCGAGGTGTCGAGCACGGCATCCCAAGGGCCAGCAGCGGCGAGGGCAGCTACGTCCTCAGGATCGGTCCGGTCGCCCCGGATGGGCCGTACGGCTTCCAGGAAGGGATCTGAGGTGCCTCGGTTGAACGTCGTGACCTCCCAGCCAGCATCGATCGCAGCGGTGACGATCGCGTGTCCCACGAACCAGGTTCCGCCGAGCACCAGCAGACGCATAGACCCATCATGCCGAGCAGGGGCGACCGGCCGGTCGGCTAAGGGCTTCGATCTCGCCGCGCTGACGCTTGGTGCGTCCGTTCGAGGCTGCCGCGGGGCCGTAGCCCGCTGGCACCACGAATAGCCCACGCGAGGGGCTCGAAGGAAGAAAGTGGCTGTGCGCCCGGCAGGATTCGAACCTGCGGCCTTGGGATTAGAAGTCCCCTGCTCTATCCGCTGAGCTACGGGCGCGCCGTGATATCGCGCGAGAAGGGTACCGCCGTCCCTGCCCCGCGCGACGGAATGGGTGGCCGGGTCAGCGTCGCACGCGTCGGGGTGTCGCGCACTCGGTTACTCGGGGCTGTCGGCCGTGTTCAGGGCGTCGCATCGGCCTGCGCGGGCTCGGCCGCGGCGTCGTCGCCGGAGGTGGCGCGGCGGGGGTCGGGCACGGGCGGGTCGGTCGGCGTCGGTCCGGCGCCGAGGAAGGCGTCGGCCCAGCGTCCGACCTCGGCGAAGACCTTCTCGCGTACGGCGGGGCCGGAGAGGGTCAGGTCGTGCAGGCCGCCGTCGAAGCGGGCCAGGGTGACGTGCGGGCCGAGGCGGGGGGCCCAGCGGACCATGTGTTCCACGTCGAGTACGGCGTCGGCCAGGGTGGCCGACTCGTGCCACTTGGTGCCGCGGAAGGACCGGGTGGAGCAGGCGAGCAGCACCGGCACCTGGATGTCGAGTCCGGCCCGCAGGCGGCGTTGGCCGGTGCGGACGGCGTTGATCCAGCCGGCCCGCACGGGGAACCCGGCCAGCGGCTTCCAGGCCAGGTCGTACCGCCATTCGCCGCGATGGTCGGCGTGCAGGCTCTCGCCGTACACCGTGCCCAGGCTGAACGGAAGGACGCGCTGCGGCGACCGGCGGCCCAGGCGCGCGACGGCGGCCACGAGGGGCCGACGCACCAGCCAGGGGGCGTTGAGGTCGAAGAAGGGGCTGTTGAGGACGATGCCGTCGACCAGGCCGGCGTCACGGCGGTCGTGCGCCCAGAGCGAGACGATCAGGCCGCCGGTGGAGTGGCCCATGGCCAGCAGGGTGTCGTGCCCGTCCTCATTGCGGATGATCTCGGCGGCGGCGTCCAGTTCGGGGAAGTAGTCGCCGAGGTCGCGGCAGAAGTTGGGGGTCTGGTGCGGCAGCAGACTGCGACCGTACTTGCGCAGGTCGAGGGCGTAGAAGTCCCAGCCTCGGGCGGCGAAGAAGTCCGCCACATGGGTCTGGAAGAAGTAGTCGACGAAGCCGTGCACGTACAGCACGGCCCGCCGGCTCGGGCTCTCGGCCCGGCGGCGGACCAGGGTGGCGACCACCCGGCCCTCGTCGTCGTTGCCCAGGTCGATGACGTGCCGCTCGTACGGCGGTCCCAGCAGATCCGGTTCCACATCGCCGACGGTACGCCGCCCCACCTACCGAGTGGTAGCCCCGTCCGCCCACGGCTGACGGACGGGGCTCACCTCGGGCTTTCCCGAAAGGCGCCGGGGCGACCGCCTCACCTCTCGTCGGTCGTCGTCCCCGCCTCGATCAACTCCTCGCCCTCGACCGGGGTGTCCGGGCCGGGCGGGGTGGTGACCCGCAGGTGCTTGTTGTTGCGCGGCTCCTGCCGGGTCTTGGCGTCGTTGAGCTTGCGGCGCAGGTCGTCGCGGACGTCGTGGAGCGCGGCGCGCAGGTCCTCCTCCGAGGAGGTGGTGACGATCTTCTCGCGGCCCGCGATCCGGCACTCCAGGGTGACCCGCTGGCCCCGCGCCTCCCGGTTCTTGATCGACAACTCCAGGTCGGTGGCGTCGGCGTGGAAGCCGGCCAGCCGGGCGTCGAGGGTGGCGAACTCTTCGGCGATCCAGTCCCGGTCGGCCTGCGAGAAGCCGGCGTTGAGCCGCAGGCACTGCGCCACGGTGGCCGGGTTGGCGGTCATCGCCGCACCTCACCGGGGACGCGGGTGCAACGGCTGATGGTCATCCTCATGATCGCTGACCTTTCGTTCGACGTCGCGGTCGGGGAGATCCCTACCCCGTCGAGAGTCATCCGGAACGTTGGTGCGTCTCGATCATTGCCCGGTCGGGCGGGCGGGTGACAGGGCCGGGTGGCCTACCACACCGGGACCTTGATCAGGCGTTTGTCCACAGGGGTCGTGGCTGTCCACAGATCCTCCGTACGGGGCTGACCGACGGCGGACGGCGGCGCAGGCTCGGTGGCGAGTCGGCTCACGCAGGTGAGCCCCGGACCCCGGTGGAGGGGCGATGTTCGATACCTATGTCACCATCGTCGGCAACGTGCTGACCGCGCCGCAGTGGCGTCGTACGACCCAGAGCAACACCCTGGTGGCCAACTTCAAGGTCGCCTCGACCGCCCGGCGCCTGGACCGGGACAGCGGCCGGTGGGTAGACGGCAACAGTCTGCGGGTACGCGTGAACTGCTGGCGCAAGCTCGCCGAGGGGGTGGCCTCCTCGGTGATGGTCGGCGATCCGGTGGTCGTCTGCGGGCGCCTCTACACCCGGGACTGGACCGACGAGGCCGGCAACCACCGCACCCTCTACGAGTTGGAGGCCGTCGCCGTCGGGCACGACCTGTCCCGGGGGCGGGGTCGCTTCCTGCGTAACCGGCCCAGCCTGAGCACCAGTGCGGTCTCCGACGCCGAGGCCGAGCAGCGGGTGCACGGCGAGCCGACCGAGTCGGTACCGGACGAGGAGGCCCCCGCCCGCTTCGACCAGGGCCCGGTCGACGAGGACTTCGAGGTGCCCGGCTTCGATTCGCCGCGTACCGGACTGTCGGGAACCGGCAGCTACGGCGAGGGCGTCGGCCCCGACGAGGGCGACCTGCTTCCGTCCGATCCGTTCGACGAGCTTGCCGACAGCGAGCAGGCGTCCACCGACGAGTTGGCGCCGTCGCCCCCCGAGGGCGCGGAACCCGAGGCGGATTCGGCGGAGGCGGACGTCGCGATGGCCGGGCGAAGCCGGCGGGGTCGCGGACGGTTGCCGCAGCCAGCCTGACCGCGCTGGTCCGGGTGGTGCACGGCCCGGCGACCCGCGCGGCCAGCGACCTGCGCGCCGGGGCATCTCGGCGCGCGGGCCCCGCCCCGGACCCGTGAACGGGGGAAGCCACGGGCCCGGGGCGGGTGGGTAGTCAAACGTCCCCGGTGGCAACCTGCCTATCCGTGTCGCCGGAAGGTCCGCCCGTGCGAGTCATGGCGCTAGCAGAGGTCGCCGACCACCTCGGCGTATCGCGCCAGCGTGCCGCAATCCTGGTCGACCGACCGGACTTCCCCGCGCCTATCGACACCCTGACCGTTGGCCGGATCTGGGATGCTGCCGACGTGCGCGCCTACGCCGAACGGCGTGGCCGGCGGCTGGCCGACGAAGAGACGCAGTAACTGCATCGGGCTGATCGCCTCTTGTCGACTGCCGGTCGGGCTGTCGTGACCTGGCATCGGGCTAATCGACGTGCCGGGCTCGGTTAGGCTGCCGGCCGGAGGTGGTGTGGTGCGGCTCGCGGGTGCGGTGGCGAATGCGGGAGGGCTCGTCGCCGGGTACGCGCTGGACGCGTTGCTCGGTGACCCTCGACGCGGGCATCCGGTCGCCGGGTTCGGCCGGGCCGCCGCCACCCTGGAGCGCCGTCTCTACCGGCCCGACCGGCTGTCCGGTGCCGCCTTCACCGCGCTCTCCGTCGGCGCGCCGGTGCTGGTGGGTGCCGCCGCTGCCTACGCCACCCGACACCGGCCGATCGCCCGCGCGGCCCTGGTCGCCGCCGGGACCTGGGCGGTGCTGGGTGGGCGCAGTCTGCGGCATGAGGCCAGGGCGATGGGCAGCGAACTGCGCGCCGGTGACGTGCCGGCCGCCCGGCAACGGCTCGGCAACCTCTGTGGGCGGGACCCCTCGACCCTGGACGAGCCCGAGTTGGCCCGGGCCACGGTCGAGTCGGTGGCGGAGAACACCTCCGATGCCGTGGTGGCCCCCCTGGTCTGGGGTGCGGTGGCCGGGCTGCCGGGGCTGCTCGGCTACCGGGCGGCGAACACCCTGGACGCGATGGTCGGTCACCGCTCAGCCCGGTACGCCCGCTTCGGCACCCCGGCCGCCCGCCTGGACGACCTGCTCAACCTGGTGCCGGCGCGACTGACCGGTCTGCTGACGGTCGCCCTGGCCCCGGTCGGGCACGGCGACCGGCAGCAGGCCTGGCGGGTGTGGCAGCGGGACCGCGCCGACCACCCGAGCCCCAACGCCGGGCAGTGTGAGGCGGCGATGGCCGGGGCCCTGGGCGTACGGCTGGGTGGGCGCAACGTCTACTTCGGTCGCTCGGAGGCGCGTCCGTTCCTCGGTGACGGGCCACGTCCGGAGGCCCGTCACCTGCCCCGGGCCGCCCGGATCTCCGGTGCGGTAGGGCTGGCGGCGCTCGGGCTGGCGGCGGCCTACCCGCTGACGGTCGGCCGGCTGACCGCCGCCGTAGCCCGCCGGGCTGTCGGGGCTAGGGCCGGCCGGGCAGGGCATCGGGGATGACCGGGGGTCTGCTGGTCGCCGGTACGACCTCGGACGCGGGCAAGAGCGTGGTGACCGCCGGCATCTGTCGCTGGCTGCACCGCCAGGGTGTGCGGGTAGCGCCGTTCAAGGCGCAGAACATGTCCAACAACTCGGCCGTGGTCGTCGGTCCGGACGGGCGGGGCGGCGAGATCGGGCGGGCCCAGGCGATGCAGGCGGCGGCCTGCGGACTGGCCCCGGATCTGCGGTTCAACCCGGTGCTGCTCAAGCCGGGCAGTGACCTGTCCAGCCAGGTGGTGCTGCTCGGCGAGGCGGTCGACACGATGACCGCGGACACCTTCCCGGCGCTGCGTCCGCGCCTTGCCGAGACCGCCTACGCCGCGCTGGCCGAGCTGCGGTCGGCGTACGAGGTGGTGGTCTGTGAAGGGGCCGGCAGCCCGGCGGAGATCAACCTGCGGGAGGGTGACTACGTCAACATGGGCCTGGCCCGGCAGGCCGGGCTGCCGACGATCGTGGTCGGTGACATCGACCGGGGTGGGGTGTTCGCCGCCATGTTCGGCACCCTGGCCCTGCTCGATCCCGCCGACCAGGCACTGATCGCCGGTTTCGTGGTCAACAAGTTCCGTGGCGACCGGGGCCTGCTGGAACCGGGGCTGGCGATGCTGGGACAGCTCACCGGACGCCCGACCTACGGCGTGCTGCCCTGGTCGGTGGACCTGTGGTTGGACGCGGAGGACTCCCTCGCCTACGGCCGGGCACTCGGTCGACCCGCCGCCCCGCACGGCACCGAGTGGCTCGACGTGGCCGTGGTGCGGTTGCCCCGAATCAGCAACGCCACCGACGTCGAGGCCCTGGCGACCGAGCCCGGGGTACGGGTGCGGCTGACCGTCGAGCCGGCCGAGTTGGCCGCCGCCGATCTGATCGTGCTGCCCGGATCCAAGTCGACCGTGGCGGATCTGGCCTGGCTGCGGCAGACCGGCCTGGCCGAGGTGGTCACCGCTCATGTGGTGGCGGGTCGGCCACTGCTGGGCATCTGCGGCGGCTTCCAGATGCTCGCCCGCGCCATCCACGACCCGGTGGAGAGTCGACACGGCACCGTACCCGGCCTGGGTCTGCTCCCCATCGAGATCACCTTCGCTCCCCGCAAGACGGTCCGCCCGGCGGCCGGCACCTTCTCCGATGACCGGCCGGTACGCGGGTACGAGATCCACCACGGGTACGTCTCGGCCGCCGATGCGCAGCTGACTCCGCTGCTACGGGGCCTGGACGGCGTAGGGGAGGGTGCGGCCCACGGGGTCGTGCACGGCACCCACTGGCACGGCGCCTTCGAGTCCGACGAGTTCCGCCGCTGGTTCCTCACCCGGGTGGCCCGCCTCGCCGGGCGTACCGGCTTCCGGGTCGCCCCGGACACCTCCTTCGCCACCGCCCGGGAACGCACCCTCGACCTGCTGGGTGACCTGGTCGAGGAACACCTGGACACGACCGCCCTGTGGCGGCTGATCGAGTCCGGCCCGCCGACCGGCCTCCCGTTCGTCCCGCCAGGAGCACCCCTCGTCGTCCCGCCAGGAGCACCGCTCGCAGGAACGCTGGGCTGACCTCGTACCGGAAAGCCGTGACATGATCTTGCCGTGACGTTTCCCAGCCGTCTGCCACGGCGTGCCGTCGTGCTGCTGCCCGCGCTGTTCGGCACCCTGCTGGCCGGTTGCGCCGGCCCCCCGTCGGAGCTGGCCACCCCGCAGCCGTCTCCGCCGACCTATCAACTGGTGGACGAGCTGTGCGCGAAGCTCGACCCGCAGCCGTTGCTCGATCTGTATGGCGGCACCACGGCGACCCGGGACTGGCCGTCGCGGGCGGATGATCCGGCGCGTAAATGCGCGCTCGGGGTCATGCAGCGGGATCCGACCGCACTGCACGACCTCACCGTCTTCATGGTGCTCGCCGATTCCCCGCAGGACGCCCGGGAAGCCGTGCCGGAGCAACCGGTACGGGACATCCTCGGCACCTGGCATGAACTGCCGCAACTCGGTGACGGCGCCTGGATATGGCTCATGCCGGTCGAGAAGGAGGAGATCCCCGAGTACGGACCGATGGCGGGCCGGAGGGCGAAGGTGCACGTGGCGCGCGGTGACGCGTACGTCATGGTCGAACTCTTCACGGCCGGACCTGAGGCGCTCGGAGATGCCGAGATGGAGGCGCTGATGGTCGCGTACGTGGAGGAGACGTTGACGCTGATGACGGCCTGAGCAGCCGCCGCGTCGACGCCCGCGCGCCGGACGGCTCAGAGACGTACGTCGGCCGGCTGATCGGAGAAGGGGAGGCCCGCCGCGCGCCAGGCGTCGACTCCGCCGATCATGTCGGTGGCCCGGTGCAGGCCGAGGGCGCGCAGGCTGGCGGCGGCGAGGCTGGAGCTGTATCCCTGGCGGCACACCACGACGACCTCGATGTCGTACCCGGTGGCCTCGGGGATGCGCCAGTCGCTGGCCGGGTCGAGCCGCCACTCCAGCACCGTCCGGTCGATCACGAGAACGCCGGGTAGTTCGCCCTGTTCCCGACGTTGGGCGTCGGTACGGGTGTCGATCACGAGTGCGCCGCGGGCCGCGGCCTGCACCGTCTCCTGCGGGGTCAACCGGGTCATGCCCGCGCGGGCCTGCTCCAGCAACGCCTCGACGCCGGGACTCATCACGGAATGGGACACGATCCGATCGTGCCGTCTGGGTAGGCGATTAGCGGCCGGAAGCGGTGTGGGACAACACGAACGGTAACGTTCCTGCCCGTGGTGGTGATCTTCGCGGCGTACGCCGATCTGGCCCGACGGGTGCTGGCCCGGCCGGCCCGGTTGGGGGGTACCCGGTTGGTGGCGATCGACGGTCCCAGCGGTGCGGGCAAGACCGCCTTCGCGGCGCGGCTTGCCGACGCCCTGGCCGCCACCGACGCGGGCCGCCCACCGGTGGTGCACACCGACGATCTGCTCGACGGGTGGGACGACCAACTCACCTTCTGGCCCCGCCTGGAGTCCGGCGTGCTGGCCCCGGTCCGGGCCGGTCAGGCCGGCGCCTACCAGCGGTACAGCTGGGTCCGGCAGGGGTTTCTGCCTCACCCGGTGCCGGTGCCGGTGGGGCCGGTGCTGATCGTGGAGGGGGTCAGCGCGGCCCGGGCCGAGGCACAGCCCGACCTGAGCCTGGCGGTCTTCGTCACCGCCCCGCAGCCCCTGCGGCTGACCCGGGCGGTGGCCCGGGACGGCCCGGCCATCCTGACTGAGCTGCGGCGGTGGCACCTCGGCGAGCAGGAGCACTTCGAGGCCGATCGCACCGTCTCCCGCGCCGACCTGGTGGTCGACGGCGCACCGAGCCTGCCGCACGATCCGGACCGCTACTACCTGGCGGCGGGGTCGACTGCGGGCGGCGGGACCGGAGTCGGCGATGTGGGCGTCGGGGTGCGGTAAGGCCGGAATACGATGCCGGTCATGACCACACCGATCATGACCGAGGCCGAGCTGCACGCCGCCGTGCAGCGGGAACTGCCCGGGGTACGGGCCGACCTGGAACGCCTGGTGCGTATCCCCGGCATCGCCTTCGAAGGGTTCGACCACACCCAGGTGGAACGCTCCGCCGAGGCGGTGGCGCAGCTGCTGCGCGACTGTGGCCTGGAGGTGGACATCGTGCGGGCCGGTGGGCAGCCGGCGGTGATCGGCCGCAAGGCGGCCCCGGCCGGTGCGCCGACGGTCATGCTCTACGCCCACCACGACGTGCAGCCGGTCGGTGATCGGACCCTGTGGGAATCCGACCCCTTCGAGCCGGTGGAGCGCGAGGGACGGCTGTACGGCCGGGGTGCCGCCGACGACAAGGCCGGCATCATGGCCCACATCGCCGCGCTGCGGGCCTTCGGCGACCGGCTGCCGGTAGGGGTGGTGCTGTTCATCGAGGGCGAGGAGGAGTACGGCTCCGACTCCCTCGAACGGCTGCTGGCCGAGCACCGCGACACCCTCGAGTCCGACGTGATCGTGATCGCCGACTCGACCAACTGGGATGTCGGCGTACCGGCGCTGACCACCTCGCTGCGGGGCATCGTCAACTGCTTCGTCGAGGTGCGCACCCTGGAGCACGCCGTGCACAGCGGCATGTTCGGCGGGCCGGTGCCGGACGCCCTGACCACCCTCGTGCGGCTGCTGGCCACCCTGCACGACGACGCCGGCAATGTGGCGGTGCAGGGCCTGACCGGCCGGGAGGGCGCCACGGTCGACTATCCCGAGGACCGGTTCCGCGCCGAGGCCAGCCTGGTCGAGGGGGTGGGCCTGCTGGGTACCGGCAAGATCACCGACCGGCTCTGGACCAAGCCGGCCCTCGCCGTGCTCGGCATCGACGCCCCGGCCACCGCCGAGGCGCCCAACGCCCTGGTCCCGGCGGCCAAGGCGAAGGTGAGCGTACGGCTGGCCCCGGGTGACGACCCCAAGAAGGCGTACGCGGCGCTGCGCGACCACCTGCACCGGTACGCCCCCTGGGGCGCCCAGGTCCAGGTCACCCTCGAACACGACGGAGCGCCCTGCGTCATCGAGGCCAGCGGCCCGATGTTCGACGCGGCGCGGTCGGCCTTCCGGACGGCCTGGGAGGGCACCGATCCGGTGGACATCGGCGTCGGCGGCTCGATCCCCTTCATCGCCACCTTCCAGGAGATGTTCCCCGAGGCGGCGATCCTGGTGACCGGTGTGGAGGATCCGCACGCCCGGGCGCACGGGCCGAACGAGAGCCTGCACCTGGGGGAGTTCGCCCGGGTCTGCCTGGCCGAGGCGTTGTTGCTGGCCAAGGTGGCCGAGGTCGGTTCACGACGCGACCCGTAACTTCCGACGATTGGTGGCCGTTTCCGGTGTGTCGGACGCGGGGCTGTTGTAGCCTCTCGAACATGCGTACGAACGAGGAGATGGCCCGCCTGGGGGCCGCCGTCAGCGCTCTGGGAGACATCGACGTCTCCGCGTGGTCCGAGGACACGCTCAAGGAACAGCTCGCGGAGCTGTCCGCCGCCCTGGTAGCCCTGGACGCCTCGCTGTCCCGCATCGCTGAGGGGGTCCGTGCCCGGGGCCTGCGCGTCGAGGAACCGGTGGCGGCCTGACCGGCGGGTCGGCCGCACCGGCTGAGCGGCGGCTCGGCTGACCGGCGGGTCTGCGGCACCGGCTTCCGGCTGGCGGGCCGGTGGTGAGCGGATTCGTCGCCCCCTGGGGGATCGACGGCGCGGCGATCGGCGGCTGTTGTCGGAGGTGGCTGGCAGGATCGGGGTCGTGCGATTCCTCGACCTGGCCGCCACCTCCGCAGCCGTCGCCGCCACCACCGGCCGACTGGCCAAGGTCGAGCTGCTGGCCGAGGCGTTGCGCCGGCTGGACCCGGTCGAGGTTCCGGCCGGGGCCGGCTGGCTCGCCGGTGAGCTGCGCCAACGGCAGACCGGAGTCGGCTGGGCCGGTCTGCGTGACCTGCCCCCGCCGGCGGCGGAGCCCACCCTGACGGTCGGTGCGGTCGACGCGGCGATCGACGAGATCGCCGCGGTGCACGGCAGCGGATCGCAGGCCCGTCGGCGTGCCCTGGTGCACCGCCTCTACGCGGCGGCGACCGCCGACGAGCAACGGCTGCTGACCGGCCTGTTCCTCGGCGAGCTGCGCCACGGCGCCCAGGCGGGGCTGCTCGCCGACGCGATCGCCCGGGCCGCCGAGGTGCCGGTGACGGCCGTACGCCGGGCCCTGCTGCTCGCCGGTGACCTGCGGGAGGTGGCGGTGGCCGCCCTGGCCGGTGGGTCCGCCGCCCTGGCCGGATTCGGGCTGCGGGTCGGGCGGCCCCTGGCCCCCATGCTGGCGCAGAGTGCCGCGACGGTCGACGAGGCCTTGACCGCCACCGGCCTGCCCGCCGTGGTCGATGTCAAGCTCGACGGCATCCGCATCCAGGTGCACCGCAGCGGGTCGGACATCGCGGTCTACACCCGCAGCCTGGACGAGATCACCACCCGGCTGCCCGCGGTGGTCGAGGCGGTGCGGGCCCTGCCGGCCCGGGAACTGGTCCTCGACGGGGAGGCCATCGGGCTGGACGAGACCGGCCGGCCGCTGCCCTTCCAGCAGACCTCCAGCGCGGCCGCACGGCGCACCACCGGATCAGCCGAAGTCGCCCCGGCGGTGCGCGCTGTCGCCGCCCGCACCGGCGCGGCCGTGCTCACCCCGTACTTCTTCGATCTGCTGCATCTGGACGGGACGGATCTGATCGACCTGCCCGGACGGGAGCGGTGGGCGGCGCTGGGTGACACGGTCGACCCCGCCCTGCTGGTGGGACGGATGGCGGTTACCGGGCCGCAGCAGGCCGGCCAGGCGATGGCCGCCGCCCTGGCCGCCGGTCAGGAGGGTGTCGTGGTCAAGGCACCCGAGGCGCCGTACGAGGCCGGTAGGCGAGGCGCGGCCTGGATCAAGGTCAAGCCCCGGCACACCCTGGACCTGGTCGTGCTGGCCGTCGAGTGGGGCAGTGGCCGACGCACCGGCTGGCTGTCCAACCTGCACCTGGGGGCACGCGATCCGGGTACCGGCGACTTCGTGATGCTCGGCAAGACCTTCAAGGGCCTTACCGACGAGATGCTGCGCTGGCAGACCGAACGCTTCCTGGCCCTGGCGGTCCAGCGGGGGGAGTGGGTGGTCCGGGTCCGCCCCGAACAGGTGGTGGAGATCGCCTTCGACGGGGTGCAGACCAGCACCCGCTATCCCGGCGGCGTGGCGCTGCGCTTCGCCCGGGTGGTGCGCTACCGCGAGGACAAGTCCGCCGCCGAGGCCGACACCATCGACACCGTTCGCGCCATCCGGGCGGGCCGCCCGCCGGCGGGGTAGCCGTAGCGGGCGGTCAGGCGGGGGAGGGGTCGGCGGCGCGGTCGCGGGGCCGGTCGTCGGTCACCCCGGCCAGGCGGCGGGCCTCCCGACGGGCGATCCACCCGAAACCGAAGACGGTCATCCCCCCGAAGATCCACCACTGGACCACGTAGCCCAGGTTCTGCCAGTTGTTGGCGTGCCCCACCGGCACCGCCTTGAACACCGGATCGGCGGCCGGGGTCTGCTCGTCGAGCAGCACGTACCCCCCGTGCAGCGGGTACGGCAGTTGGGGAGCGAGCTGGGGCAGGGAAACCCGGCGGCTCTCCAACCGGCCCTCCCGGCGGGACACCTTGGCGTCCCCGCTCTCGCTGGCGCGTACCCGACCCTCGACGGTGACCTCGCCCGTCGGGGTGGTCGGCAGCACCGGCTGGGCCAGCGCCCCACCCGGGGCGGGCGGGATCCAACCCCGGTTCACCACCACGGCGGTGCCGTCGGTCAGCACCAGGGGGGTGAGCACCTCGAAACCGACCTTGCTGTCGACCGTACGACCTCGGACGAACACGGTGTTGTCGGTGTCGTACCGGCCGGTCAGGGTGACCCGGGTGAAGGTCCGCTCCTCGGCCGGCGGGGGCCCTACCGTGCCCGGACCCCCGGTGGGGGCGGGCAGGGCGTCCCGCAGCGGCACCGCCGCCATCCGCAGGCCGGCGTCGATCCGCTCGTTGATCGCGGTACGACCCCGGTAACGGTCCAGTTGCCAGTTGCCCAGCAGCACCATCACCGTGGCGGCGACCAGAGTCAGCGCGAGAATGCCCAGCCAGCGTGGGGTCAGCAGGAACCGGTACACGCCAAGAGGCTACCCGGTCGGCCATCGCCGCCATGCTGCGCGGTGACGCACCGTACCGGTGCTGCGATGGGCGCTAGGGGTGGGAGGTCGGAATGGGAGGGGTACCGGCCGGTGCGTGCCAGTCGTCCGGTTCGGCTATCGTCACGCGGGCGGAGCGCGCCGACGGTCGGCACGCCCGTCCGTACGCGAGGAGTCGATGATGACTGTCGTGCCGCGTCTGGTGCTCAGCGCCCCCTCGTCCGGGCACGGCAAGAACGCGTTGGCGATCGGCCTGCTCGCCGCGCTGGCCGACCGGGGGACCGAGGTGGCAGGCTTCAAGATCGGCCCGGATCAGGTCGACGCGGCCTACCTGGGGTTGGCCTCCGGCCGACCCGGGCGCAACCTGGACGCGCGACTGGTCGGCCTGGAGCGGATCGCCCCGCTGCTGCTGCACGGTGCCGCCGGCACCGGCCTGGCGCTGGTGCAGGGCAGCATGGGCCTGTACGACAGCCTCAGCGGCCGGGGCGACACCGAGTCGACCGCCGCGGTCGCCACCGCCCTGCGCAGCCCGGTAGTGCTGGTGGTCGATGTCGCCGCGATGGGTCAGTCGGTGGCGGCTCTGGTGCACGGCTTCCGGGCGTACGACGAGCAGTTGTGGATCGGCGGGGTGATCCTCAACCGGGTCGCCTCCTCCCGACACGAGGCGTTGCTGCGCGAGGCGCTGGACGACATCGGCATGCCGGTCTACGGGGCCCTGCGTCGGCAGGATCTGCCGGCGGTGTTGCCGTCGCGGCGGCACCAGGTGGGGCCGGTGGTGACCGGCTCCGGGGAGGCCACCCGGGCGGTCCGGCGACTCGGCGAGGCGGTCGCCGCCACGGTCGACCTGGAACGGCTGCTCGGGTTGGCCCGGTCCGCCCCGGCCCTGGGCCTGACGCCCTGGTCACCCCAGCCCGCCGAGGCGCCGCCCTCGGGTACCCCCGGCCCGATCATCGGGGTGGTCGGCGGGCCGGGCGGCACCTACAGCCAGGTCGAGACGATCGAGTTGCTGCGGGCGGCGGGGGCGCAGGTGGTGACGGTGGACCCCTTCGCCGACGAGGCGCTGCCGACCGGTACCGGGGCCCTGGTGGTCGGTGGCGCCCTGCCCGAGTCGTACGTCGAGCAGTTGTCCGCCAACCGGCGGCTCTGCATCGCGGTAGCGGAACTGGCCCGCACCGGGCGGCCGGTGGTCGCCGAAGGGGCCGGCCTGCTGTGGCTGGCCCGGGAGGTGGACGGGCTGCCCATGTGCGGGGTGCTGGACGCGGTCGGCAGCCTCCGCGACGGACTGGTCGTCGGCTACCGGGAGGCCACCGCCCAGAGCGACAGCATCATCACCACCCGGGGTGAGGTGGTCGTGGGGCACAAGGAACACCGGGGGGTGCTGTCCCCCCGGGGTGGCCCGCGCCCGGCCTGGAGTTGGGCCGGTGGCGCCCCGGAGGGGTTCGTCTGGCGTGGCGTGCACGCCTCCCAACTGGTCCCGCACTGGGCCGGGTACCCCCACCTGGCGACCCGCCTGGTCACCGCCGCGACCGCCGGCCCACCCGCCGTGCCCGTGGGCCAGCCCGCCGTACCCGCTGGCTCGCCCGCTGTACCTGCTGGCCCACCTGCCGTACCTGCTGGCTCGCCTGCGGTGGCCGGCGGACCGGCCCTGGTATCCGGAGGGTCGGTGGCGGGGGCGGAGGGCCCGGCGCCCGAGTCGGACGCCGGGCCGGTGGTCAGCCCACTATCCGGTCCGATGGTGGGGTGAACTGCCGGACGGGTTGGCCCTTCAGGGCGTCGCGGAGGGTGTTGGCGACCGCGGCGATCGGGATCTGTGACTGGCCGTCACCCACCGCGTTGAACGGGTTGTCCGGGTCGGAGATGAAGCTGGCCGCGGCCAGTTCCGGGGTGTAGCCGACGAACCAGGCCGACCGGGTGCTGTCCGTGGTACCGGTCTTGCCGGCCACCGGGCGACCCACCGTGCCCCGCACACTGTCCGCGGTCGACCAGCCACCGCAGCCACCCTTGGCCGGGGTGTCGCCGGTCGGGCAGCGGGCGGCGTCCGTGGCGGCCCGGGCGGCGTCCGCGCTGACCACCTGGCGGCAGCGGGGCTTGGCCACCTCCCGGGCGATGCCACCGGGAGTCGTGTAGGTGGCCGGGGTGCCGTCCCGGTTGTAGATCGCGGTTACCGGCATCGCCTCGCAGTACCGCCCGTCGGCGGCTACGGCGGCGTACGCGTTGGCCATCTCCAGCGGGGTGGCGTCGGAGACCCCCAGGGTGAAGGCCCCCCACTTGTTGGCCTTCGAGGGGGAGGCGTGGTCGCGGTCCACGTCGGTACGCCAGCGCAGCCCCAACTGCTCGGCCAGCCGCACGGCCCGCTCCGCGCCGACCTGTTCCTCCAGCCAGACGAAGTAGGTGTTGACGGACTTGCCGAAACCGGACCACATGGTCTGCATGCCGCTCATCGCGCCACTGGCGTTGGTCGGTGCCCAGCCGTCGTAGATCTCCGACTGGTACCGGTGCGGTGCGTTGAAGGCGGTGTTCAGGGTCATGCCGGCGTCCAGCGCGGCCAGCATGGGGAACATCTTGAAGGTCGATCCGGCCTGGTAGCCGGGCAGGTCGCCGCCGCCCATCAGGGGTGCGACCGTGTTCGGATAGTTGGCCCGCACCTTCGGGCCCGCCTCCGGGTTGGAGCTCAGCGGGTTCTCGTCCACCTGCAACGAGTATGTGCGGTTCACCGCCATCGCCTTGATCCGCCCGGTGCCCGGTTCGGCCAGCACGATGCCGTTGGCGAAGGGGCTGCCGGTGTTGCCCTTGGTGCCGACGTTGTCCTCGGCCGCCGACTGGATCTTCGGGTCCATGCTGAGCACGATCCGATAGCCGCCCCGTCGTAGCTTGTCCAGGCGTTCCAGCCGGTTGTCTCCGAAGGCCGGCTGGGCACTCCACCAGTTCTTCAGGTAGTCGCAGAGGAAGCCCCAGCTGTTCCACTTCTCCGGCACGGAGGCGCAGTCGTTCGGCGGGTAGGTCAGCCGCAGCCGGATCGGCTCGCTCTTCGCCGCCTGCACCGAGTCCGGGGACAGGTAGCCCAGCCGGGCCATGTTGTCCAGCACGTAGTTGCGCCGGGCGGTGGCCTCCTTCTGGTCCGAGCTGGCCGGGTCGTACTGGGAGGGGGACTTCACCAGGCCGGCCAGGGTGGCCGCCTCGACCGGGGTGAGTTCCTTAGGGGTCTTGGAGAAGAAGATCTCGCTGGCGGCGTAGATGCCGTACGCCCGGTGCCCGAAGTACGCCGAGTTGAGGTAGCGCTCCAGGATGTCCTCCTTGCTCAGCTCCTTCTCCAGGTCGACCGCCATCCGCATCTCCTTGACCTTGCGGACCGGGGTCTGGGCGGTGGCCTCCTGCACCTCCTTGGGAGTGCTCGCGCTGTCCCGCAGCGCCATCCGGACGTACTGCATGGTCAGGGTCGAGGCACCCTGGGACACCCCGCTGGAGCGGGCGTTCGCCACGAAGGCGCGGGCCACCCCCTTGGGGTCGACGCCGTGGTGCCGGTAGAAGCGGTTGTCCTCGGCCGACACGATCGCCTGCTGCATGTGCGGCGAGATGTCCGACAGCTTGGTGTACTGCCGGTACTCCTCGAAGAACATGGTCAGCACGGTCTTGCCGTCGGGCGCGTAGAGGTAGGAGGTCTCGGCGGGCAGGGCGGTGGTCAGCAGTCTGGTCTTGTTCTCCACGGCGTGCGCGGTCGCCTTGGCCCCGACACCGGTCAGGGCGACCACGGGGTACGCCACGGCGGCGACGACGAGGCCGGCGATCAGCCCGGCACGGAGCAGGGGAACGAAACGACCAGCGGCAGCAAGGGGTCGATTGCTCACACCGATAAGTTATGACATTTCCGAATCATCCATGAGAAATACTCATGAAGTGATCGGTGGTGATGCGGTGGTGATGCGGCCCACCCCTCGGGTTGCTGTCCCCGGTGCCGCCTTCCCGGCAGGATCGCGGACATGCACGCACCCCTGATTCCGGCCACCGAGCCGGACCTCACCCATCACGGTGACGCGGAGGTGGGTGCCGGGCTGGTCGACCTGGCCGTCAACGTACGGCGTGCGCCGATGCCGAGCTGGCTGGCCGAACCGATCACGGCGACCCTGACCGACCTGGCCGCGTACCCGGATCCCGGCCCGGCCCGGGCCGCGGTAGCCGCCCGGCACGGTAGGCCCCTGGAGGAGGTACTGCTGACCGCCGGTGCCGCCGAGGGGTTCGTGCTGATCGCCCAGGCACTGCGCGGCATCCGTCGACCGGTGGTGGTGCACCCCCAGTTCACCGAGCCGGAGGCCGCCCTGCGGGCCGCCGGACACCAGGTGCAGCGGGTACTGCTGGACCCGGCGGAGGACTTCCGGCTGGATCCCGACCGGATCCCCGCCGACGCCGACCTGGTCATGATCGGCAATCCCACCAACCCCACCTCGGTGCTGCATCCCGCCGCCGACCTGGCCGCCCTGGCCCGGCCCGGTCGGGTGCTGGTGGTCGACGAGGCCTTCGCCGACACCACGGCCGCACCCGGACACCACGGCGAGCCCGAATCCCTGGCGGCCCGCCGCGACCTTCCCGGGCTGCTGGTCGTGCGCAGCCTCACCAAGACCTGGGGGCTGGCCGGGCTGCGGATCGGCTACCTGCTCGGCCCGGCGGACCTGTTGCGCCGACTGGCCGCCGTACAACCCCTCTGGGCGGTCTCCACCCCCGCCCTGGCCGCCGCGACCGCCTGCGCCGGCCCCACCGCGGTCCGGGCCGAGCGCGCCATCGCCGCGCAACTGGCCGCCGACCGCGACCACCTGGTGACCCGCCTGTCGGCCCTGCCCGGGGTACGCGTGGTCGGGCGACCGACCAGCGCCTTCGTACTGATCCATCGGCCGGGCGCGGACCGGCTCCGCGCCGTCCTACGCGATCATGGCTGGGCGGTACGCCGAGGAGACACCTTTCCCGGGCTCGGCCCGGACTGGCTGCGGATCGCGGTGCGGGACCGGGCCTGCACGGACGCGTTCATCGAGGTACTGGCGAAATTTCTGGAGGCATGATGCTGGAGACCACGATCGCGGCGATCGGCCCGCTCGACGAGGCGGCGATGAGCACGGCACGGCAGTTGCAGGCCCGGCTGACCAAACCCGCCGGCTCGCTCGGCCTCCTGGAGGAGCTGTCCGTACGCCTGGCCGGTCTGGCCGGCACCTGCCCGCCACCGCTGCCCAGCCCGGCGGCCGTGGCCATCTTCGCCGGTGACCACGGGGTGCACGCCCAGCAGGTGACCCCCTGGCCGCAGGAGGTCACCGTCCAGATGGTCGGCAACTTCCTGGCCGGAGGTGCGGTCGTCAACGCCTTCGCCCGCCAAGCCGACGCCACGGTCACCGTGGTCGACGTCGGGGTGGCCACCCCCCTGCCCACCCCCGACGACATGCCGCGGCTGGTCGACGTGCCGCGGCTGGTCGAGGCCAATGTCCGGCGGGGTACCCGGGACATGACCGTCACCGCCGCGCTCACCCGGGACGAGGCGCGGTCCGCCGTAGCGGTCGGCATCCGGATCGCCGGGGAGCTGATCGACTCCGGGGCGGCCCTGTTGATCACCGGGGACATGGGGATCGCCAACACCACCCCGGCCGCCGCGCTGATCGCCGCCTTCACCGGAGTCGACGCCGCCGAGGCCACCGGTCGGGGCACCGGCATCGACGACCCCACCTACCAGCACAAGATCGAAGTGGTCCGGGCGGCACTGGCCCGGCACACACCCGACCCGACAGACCCCCTCGGGGTGCTGGCCGCCGTGGGTGGACTGGAACACGCCGCGCTGACCGGGCTGCTCCTCGGCGCCGCCGCGCGACGCGTACCCGTGCTGTTGGACGGGGTCATCGCGGTCTCCGCCGCGCTGGCCGCCGCGGCCTTCGCCCCGGAGGCGGTCGGCGCGATGATCGCCGGGCACCGCTCCGCCGAGCCCGGGGCCACCGTAGCCCTGCAGCGACTCGGCCTCATCCCGCTGATCGACCTAGGCCTGCGCCTCGGCGAGGGCACCGGCGCCCTGCTGGCCCTGCCCATGGTCACCGGCGCCGTGCGGGTACTGCACGAGGTCGCCACCTTCGACTCAGCCGGCGTGACCGAGAAGTGAGCAATCCGTACCCCCTCGGGCTTCGACTGGCCGGCCTGCGGGTCGTCATGGTGGGCGGGGGAGCCGTGGCCACCCGGCGGGTACCGGCCCTGCTCGACGCGGGCGCCGAACTCCTGCTGGTCGCACCGGAGATCACCCCGGCGCTGCGGGCCCACGCCGACGCCGGCCGACTGCGCTGGATCCCCCGCCCGTTCGACCCCGAGGACCTGGAAGGCGCCTGGCTGGTCCACGTCGCCATCGACGACCCGCAGGCCGCCGCCGCCGTCAGCGCCGCCGCAGCCCAGCGCCGCATCTTCTGCGTACGCGCCGACGACCGGGAGGCGGCCACCGCCTGGACCCCGGCGGTGACCCGACACGGCCCGGTAACCGTGGCCGTCCTCGGTGGCGGCGACCCCCGCCGCGCCATGACCATCCGCGACGCCATCCGCCCCCTCCTGCGCGAAAGTGAAAGGAAGGGCCCCCTGTTAACGGATTCGGTAGAGCAGGGGTCCCCTGTTAACACCGGGGCCGGGTCACCTGGGCGAGTTGCTCTGGTGGGGGCCGGGCCGGGGGACCCGGAGTTGATCACCCTCCGGGGTTGGCGGTTGCTCACCGAGGCCGACGTGGTGGTCGCCGACCGGCTGGTGCCCGGCCTGCTCCTCGACGAACTGCGTACCGGCGTGGAACTGGTGGACGCCTCGAAGATCCCCTACGGCCCGGCCCGCGCCCAGGAGGAGATCAACCGGATCCTGGTGGACCGGGCGTTGGCCGGTGCCTTCGTGGTCCGCCTCAAGGGCGGTGACCCGTACGTCTTCGGACGCGGCGGGGAGGAGTTGCTGGCCTGCGCGGAAGCTGGCGTACCGGTGACCCTGGTACCGGGGGTGACCAGTTCCGTCGCCGCCCCGGCGGCGGCCGGGATCCCGGTCACCCACCGGGGAGTGGCGCACGAGTTCACCGTGGTCTCCGGGCACGTAGCGCCCGACTCGGCGGCCTCGCTGGTGCGCTGGGAGGCGCTGGCCGCCCTGCGCGGCACCCTGGTGATCCTGATGGGGCTGAAGAACCTATCGGCGATCACGGCCACCCTGCTTCAACACGGGCGACCGGCGGACACCCCGGCGGCAGTGGTCCAGGAGGCCACCACCGGGGGGCAGCGAACCCTGCGGTCGACGCTAGGTTCGGTGGCAGAGGACGTGGCGGCTGCGGGGGTACGGCCGCCGGCGGTCGTGGTGGTGGGGGATGTGGTCGGGGTTCTTCCCCTCCTTTGATCGTCCCTGGGGTGAATTGTGCTCGGCTCTGCGGCTTTGTTCTTGGGTGGTTGCGGTTTGGGCTGGGGCGACCGTGCCCGGCTTCGGGCGGTCCGGCTTGATCCCTACGCCGGGCACGGTCGCCCCAGCCTGACCTGGTCGGCCTTCGTTGATCCTGTCGGCGCGTTCGGGGGTCTGGGTCCCTGCTTGCCGCTGGCGGCGGATGCTCCCGCCTTCTGTTGAGCCTCTGAGTGCTGCTGGTCGCACTGATGGGATCGAGTTCATCGCCGGACTGCCCTGGTAGAGGGTGCAGACGGCCGTTGGCCGGCACCCGAACCGGGTGCCGGCCAACGCTCGTGTTTTGACCGTTGTGTGGGCAGGGTGGTCTGGCGGTGTGGTGTGGGTGTGTTGGTGGTGGTGTGGTGAGGGTTGTTACTTGCCCTTGTGGATGGCGTTTTTGCGGATGATCGGGTATCGGGTGCGGCGTTTGCGGCGTTTGCCTGCGGGGCGTCCGGGGCCGGGGTGGCCGGGTTTCGGGTGGCCTGGTGGTTGCCAGGCGTTGCGTAGAGCGGGCGAAACCTGTCGGCGGGTCTGGCCGGGGGTCGGGGTGGTGGTGGTGGCGGGTTCCCAGGGCAGCCGGTGGTGGGTCAGGTGGGTGCGGGCGCAGAACAGGTGTAGGTAGGCGTAGGCGTGTAGGCGGAGCCAGGTGGTCA